>JBBPYT010000361.1:0-15529 GCA_038199665.1 Hyphomicrobiales bacterium | reverse complement strand
GACCGCATCGGCCGAAGCCGAAGCCGAGCTTCCGCCGCAATGCGAGGTTTCGTGCTTGTTCTGCGACGACGAAACCGTCCGGGCGCTGAACGCCCGATGGCGCCACATGGACAAGGCGACCAACGTGCTATCCTTCCCGGCCCGCGGCCCCGAAGCTGCCGGCGCGAGCGCGCTTCTGGGCGACATCGTGCTGGCATACGAGACCGTCGAACGGGAAGCCTCGGTCGAGGGCAAGCCGTTCGCCGCGCACGTGGCTCATCTCCTTGTGCATGGCTTCCTCCATCTGCTCGGCTACGACCATGAGGACCCTGCCGAAGCAGACGTCATGGAAGCGCTCGAATCACGAACGATGATCCGGCTCGGCTGTGCCGATCCTCATGCCGAACGGCCCGCCATGGATGCGTCATGAAAGACCCGGAGCGTGACAGCGCCGTCAAGGCCGGCGATGCGAAATCCAAGGCTGGCGAGACGCGGGCCGAAAGACGTCAGGGCAACTGGAGCCTGCTCGACCGATTGCGATCCCTGTTCGGCCTCGGAGCGGCCTCGATTCGCGACGACATCGAGGACGCGCTGGAGGGCACGGAAACCGCCGGCGCCTTTTCTCCGCAGGAGCGGGCCATGCTCCGCAACGTGCTCGGGCTGCACGAAGTGCGCGTCGAGGACATCATGGTGCCGCGGGCCGACGTCATCGCGGTAAGCCTTTCGATGACCCTCGAAGAGGTACTGTCGGTATTCCGCAACGCCGGCCATTCGCGCCTGCCTGTCCATGGCGATACGCTCGACGATCCCCGCGGCATGATCCACATCCGCGACTTCGTCGATGTGCTCGCGGGTTCTGCGGCGAGCCCGGGCGAAAACCCCCCCAATCTCTCCATACCGGTGTCGCAGGCCGACGTGGTCCGTTCCGTCCTGTTCGTGCCGCCCTCCATGCAGGCCATCGATTTGCTGGTGAAGATGCAGGCGTCGCGCACCCACATGGCGCTGGTGATCGACGAATATGGCGGAACGGACGGGCTCGTCTCGATCGAGGACATCGTCGAGATGATCGTCGGCGACATCGAAGACGAGCACGACGAGGACGAGCAGCCGTTGATCGACGGCTCGACCGATGGCTCTTTCGTCGCCGATGGACGCGCGAGCCTGCAAGACGTCTCGGCGGCGGTGGGGGTCGACCTCGCAAGCAATGACGATGCGGAAGAAATCGACACGATCGGTGGCCTCGTGACCTCGATCGCCGGCCGAGTGCCCAATCGGGGCGAGGTCGTGTCCGACGATGACGATTTCGAATTCGAAATCCTGGACGCGGATCCCCGTCGGGTGAAGCGGATCAGAATCCGCCGGCGCAGTACGGCGTCCGCCGGGGACGGCGGCAGAATGGCAGGAAAGAAACCACAATCGTCGTCGCAATCCGACGTGGATGCGGGTATTCATCCAGCTTGATCTGAACCGTTCTCGCCAAGTGCCTCCTCCCGCCCATGTGCCTCCTCCTTTTCCGGCGGCCCAGCATCCGCAGGCATGCTGTCAAGCAAGGTCGGCTTGGCGGCCCTCCGCGCGGGCCGGCTTCTCGTGTCGGCTTTTGCTCCATGACGTCGAGTAGGACGGAGGTCGTGGGCCGCCGCGTCGAAACACGGGGATGGTCCCGCAACCCATCGCCTCTTCGGCAAAGTCGAGGTGAGGAAGCTTGAGACTTGTGCGAACGCTCGCTCCATCGTCCGTCGTCATGCTTCGCGCAGCGTGCGGCGCTCCCTCGCGAGGCTCCGGCGTTCGGAAGCGAAGCGGCGCGATGACGGAGTGCGCCTCCTCCTCGGACGCGCGGCGCACGGCGCGACCGTTGTACGTTTCGGCCGATCTCGCCCTGGTCTTGGCCGGCCGCACCGGGCTGCCGGGCGTCGTTCGTTGATCGGTCTCGCCCACTCGGTAGCGCTTTCGTCAGGATGGCGAAGACGTTGCATCGCCGCCGTCGCGGGCGCGGCGGGCGCACTCGCCTTGGCGCCGGTGAACTTCTTTCCTGCCATGATCGTGCCGATGACGGTGGCCGTCTGGCTGATCGACGGTTCGGATCAGGCATCGTTGAGCCGGACCGGCACCAAACGCCACTTTTGGCCCTCGCTCCGCTCCGCCGCGAGTTCAGGTTGGTGGTGGGGGCTCGGCTATTTCGTGGCTGGGCTCTGGTGGCTCGGCGCGGCTACCCTGGTCGAACCCGACAAGTTTGCCTGGGCGCTTCCCATCGCCGTCCTGGGCCTGCCGGCGATCCTGGCCTTCTTTCCGGCGCTCGGCTTCGCGCTTGCGCGTGCCCTTTGGATGCCGAAGGCCGGGCGCGTGCTGTCCCTCGCCTGGGGCCTCGGCACATCCGAATGGCTCCGCGCCCACGTACTGACGGGCTTCCCTTGGAACGAATACGGCATGGCGCTCGGAGATCATCTCGTCCTGGCGCAAATCGGCAGCGTCATCGGCCTGCATGGACTGACATTGATCGCGATCGGCGTTTTCGCCTCGCCGGCACTGCTGGCCGATCGAGAGGAAATTGGCGGATGGCCCCCCGGCGGCTGGCATGCTTATCGGCCCGTCCTATACGCCTGTTGCGCATTTCTTGCGCTCGCCGCCTTCGGGGCTTGGCGCTTGGGCGGCGGCCAACCCGGAACGGTCGACGGGGTGAAGATCCGCATCATGCAGCCCAACGTCACGCAGGACGCTGATTTTACCTACGCCAACAAGAACGACATCCTGCGGCACTATCTTGCCCTGTCGGACAAGGCGACCTCGTCCACCAGCAGCGGGCTGACCGACGTGACGCATCTGATCTGGCCCGAAAGCCCCTTTCCATTCATCCTGTCCCGCGACGCTGAGGCGCTCGACGCCATTTCGGCCGCCTTGCCGGCCGGCACGGTTCTGATCACCGGGGCGGCCCGCGTCGAGGGCCAGCCCGGCACATCGCCTTTGCCGCGCTACTACAACTCCATCGAGGTTCTGACGAAGGGCGGCGAGGTCGTCGACAGCTACGACAAGGTGCATCTGGTTCCCTTCGGGGAATACCTTCCGGTGAACGGCCTGCTGAGCAGGCTGGGCCTGCATCACTTCGTGCATATTCCGGGCGGATTTGAACACGGGGCTCGCCAGCATCTGCTCAACGTGCCGGGGTTGCCGTCCATCGCGCCCGCGATATGCTACGAAGCCATTTTCCCGGGTGAGATCCTGCCCGACCTGCCGAAGGGCATCCAGCCCGGTGCCATATTGAACGTCACGAACGATAGTTGGTTCGGCAAGACGGCCGGGCCGTATCAACACTTTGCTCAGGCCCGATTGCGGGCCATAGAAGAGGGACTGCCGCTCATTCGCGCGGCCAATACCGGCGTATCCGCGATCATCGATCCTTACGGACGTATCGTCGCCCAATTACCTCTTGGAGTTGAGAATGTACTCGACGGACCTTTGCCGCGCCGTATTGACCATACTCCCTTCGGCCAGTTCCACGAATTCGTGTCCTTTGCAATGAGCGGACTCTTATTGACGATCGTTTTATTCTTGAGCTACCGAAAAAGACGCAAATTTTCGTTCGATGGAACTTGAGCGGACAATCGGGGGCGAGTCCGAGCGACAAAGTTCCGTATCGGTTCGGCGACATTGAACCGGACGATGGAAAGAAGCCCTGTCTTCACGGCTGGTTTCAGCATCTTGTCAGGAGAAATAATCTTGAAGAAAATTCCTAATCCCATCGACAAGCATGTGGGCAGCCGGGTTCGCATGCGTCGCGTCCTGATTGGAATGAGCCAGGAAAAGCTGGGAACAGCTCTCGGTCTTACTTTCCAGCAGGTGCAGAAATACGAGAAGGGGACCAACCGCATCGGGGCCAGCCGGCTGCAGCAGATCTCAGGTTTCCTGAACGTGCCCCCAGCCTTCTTTTTCGAAGACATGCCTCCGATGGAGGGCGTCGGCGGACAACAGAGCTTCGCCGACGACGGGAGCGGCTTCGTGGTCGACTTTCTTTCTACGTCCGAGGGTCTTCTGCTCAACAAGGCTTTCGTGCGGATCAAGGAGGCACGCGTCCGCAAGAAGATCATCGATCTGGTGACAGCCTTGGCCGATGGCCCGGCCGCGGCGACGGTTGCAGCGGAACCTGAGCCCGCCTCGGAAGTCGGCAGCGGCTGAGCACGGCTTCCCCGGACAGACCTGGAAGCGTTCGATCTATCGAACGAAACGGGCTAAAACGCTTGACGTAACGAACTCGTGCTGCCAAACAGGCCGCCGTTCCGTGCGTTGTGCTCGTCCGAGAGGATAGCGATCACGGTCAGCCTAAGCCCTATCTCAGTCGGAGCCGCAACGTGGTCCGCCCCAATTATCTTTTCACCAGCGAATCCGTTTCCGAGGGCCACCCGGACAAGGTTTGCGACCGGATTTCCGACGAAATCGTCGACCTGTTCTTCCGCGAGGGGGAGAAGTCCGGCATCGACCCCTACAGGGTGCGTGTTGCCTGCGAGACGCTGGCGACGACGAACCGGGTGGTCATTGCCGGCGAGGTCCGCGGCCCGGCGATCGATTCCTCCATGATCGAGGAAACAGCCCGTCAGGCCATCAAGGATATCGGCTACGAGCAGGACGGTTTCCACTGGGACAAGGCCAAGGTGGAAATCCTGCTGCACGCGCAGTCTGCCGATATCGCGCAGGGCGTCGATGCCGTCGAGAACAAGGACGAGGGCGCAGGCGACCAGGGCATCATGTTCGGCTACGCCTGCCAGGAAACGCCCGAGTTGATGCCGGCTCCGATCTTCTATTCCCACAGGATTTTGCAGCTGCTGTCCGATGCGCGCCGCTCCGGCAAGGAAAAGCGCCTCGGGCCCGACGCCAAAAGCCAGGTCACCGTTCAATACGAAAACGGCAAGCCGGTCAGGGCCACGCAGATCGTCGTTTCCCACCAGCACGTCGACGAGAGCCTCAGTTCGGAGGATATGCGCGCCTTGATCGAGCCCTATGTGGCCGAAGCGCTGCCTGAAGGCTGGGTCGGACGCGATACCGTGTGGCATGTCAACCCGACCGGAAAGTTCTTCATCGGCGGTCCGGACGGCGATTGCGGCCTGACCGGGCGCAAGATCATCGTCGATACTTATGGCGGAGCTGCCCCGCACGGCGGCGGCGCGTTTTCGGGCAAAGACCCGACCAAGGTCGACCGTTCGGCCGCTTACGCGGCGCGTTACCTGGCCAAGAACGTAGTCAAGGCAGGGCTCGCCGAGCGCTGCACGATCCAGCTATCCTACGCCATCGGCGTTGTGGAGCCGTTGTCGATCTATGCCGATCTGCACGGGACCGGACACGTCGACGCGGGTCGGCTGGAAAAGGTGCTTATGGAAGTCATGCGCCTGTCGCCGCGCGGGATTCGTGAGCATCTGTGCCTCAACAAGCCGATCTATGCCCGCACCTCGGCATACGGACATTTCGGCCGCAAGACGGACGCCGACGGCGGTTTTTCCTGGGAAGCCACCAATCTGGTCGATTCGCTCCACTCGCATTTCAACTGAACCGCGCCCGAGCGGCGCCGGCTCGAGCCGACCGATGCGAGGCACGCTTGATCCGTGATGCGGAAGCGCCGGCCGGCGGCGTTCTGCACGGCCGGCGCGCCGGGCGGCCACTGCGCCCGACACAGAAGTCCCGGATAGACCGCATCTTGCCGGTGTTCGCGCTCGACCTTTCGAGCCTAGACGACCCTCGCCGGCTGTTTCCGAGTACCGTCGCCGAATTGCGGATGGAGATCGGCTTCGGCGCCGGAGAGCACCTGGCTCAACAATCGGAACGCCACCCCGGCGCCGGCTTCATCGGGTGCGAACCGTTTCGCAACGGCATCGCGAAGATGCTGGAGCGGATCGAAGCGCGCTCGCTTCGCAACGTCCGCCTGTATTGCGGCGATGCCGGCCTGGTGATCGACCGTTTGCCCGAAGGCGCGCTTTCGGGGATCGACCTGCTTTATCCCGACCCGTGGCCCAAGCGCCGCCAGCGCAAGCGACGGTTCGTCACCGACGACATGCTCGAGCGGCTGGCTCGCGTCATGCGCCAAGGCGCCGAACTCCGCTTCGCCACGGACATCGACGATTACGCCGGCTGGACGCTGGTGCGGGTGCTGCGATCAGGTGCGTTCGCCTGGACGGCGGAGGGTGCGGCCGACTGGCGGACCTCGTGGGCCGACTGGTCGCCGACCCGCTACGAAGTGAAGGCGCTTCGGGAAGGCCGCAGACCAGCCTATCTCACCTTTGTCCGCCGCTGATCGGGCCAACGGCTGCGCAACCAGAGCGGCGAATCAACGTCAAGAGGACCTGGCGAAAGCGCATCAAGCGAAGACGTAGCGATGCAGCATCGGGCCATTGGCTTTGAGCCAGAGTTCCGCCTCGGGCATGCGGGGCGCAAGGCGGCGGGTCAGCGCCCAGAATTCCGCCGAATGGTCCATATGGGCCAAATGGGCCACCTCATGGGCAACGAGGTAATCGAGGACGAATGCCGGCGCCAGAACCAGCCGCCAGGAAAAGCTCAAGGTCCCCTTCGACGAGCAGGAGCCCCATCGGCTGCGGGTGTCGCGCACGACGACGCGGCCAAAAGTCTTGCCCACCGAGCGCGCGTGCCTGCGAGCGTGTGCTTCGAGGTCGCGACGTGCTTCGCGCCGCAGAAAGCCGAGCAGACGCTCGTTGATTCTATCGGCATCTCCGGCAACCCGCAGCACAGGAGAGAGCCCTTGGCCGCCCGGCGGCCGCACCTCGACCCGTCCAGGGCTGCTCGGCCCGGGCTCCCGGTAAGCGATCAAGTGATCGACACCGCGAATCGGCAGCAGCGTCCCAGGCGCCACGACGATACGGCCAGGCAACCCGCTCAGCCGCACGCCGATCCATTCGGCGTGGCGTTCGGCAAACGCCCGCGCCGTTCTCAGGGAAGCGCGGGACGGCATGGTCAAGACGGCATCGTGAGTGGCTGCGCGGACCCGTAAGGTGAAACGCCGCGCCGTGCCGACGCGCTTGACGGCCACCCGATACGTTACCCCCGCGTGAACCACCTCGAGTGACGGCCGACTTCGGCCTTCGGGCACAGGGGGGCTTGGCGGCCGGCGCATGTGCCTTTCTAGGCCCAGCGTCGAATCTCGTCCAGACGGCGTGTGGCGTCAGGAGGTTCCCAGAGCCTCATTCAGCCGCGACCGGCAACGCGGCCTCGCGCTCCACCTGCCTGGTGAAAGCGACGATGCGTGGCGCGATTTCGGCCCGGAATCGTGACCCGTTGAACACCCCATAATGCCCGACGCCAACCTGCATGTGATGAGTTTTCAGCGCGTCAGGGAGGTTGCGACACAGACCGTGGGCCGCATAGGTTTGGCCCACGCCCGATATGTCGTCCTTTTCGCCTTCGACCGTCATCAGGCCGGTCCGCCGGATCGCACCAAGATCGATGCGCTGTCCGGCATGCACGAGTTGGCCTTCCGGCAGCGAATGCCGCACGAACACCTCCTCGATGGTCTGCATATAGAATTCCGCGGTCAGATCCATGACGGCAAGATATTCGTCGTAGAAATCGCGATGTTTTTCGGCCGAGTCTCCGTCGCCGGCTACGAGGTGCCGGAACATGTCGAAATGGGCGTTGACATGCCGGTCGAGGTTCATGGCCATGAACCCGGAGAGCTGCAGGAACCCCGGATAGACCTGCCGGCCCATCCCCGGGTATGGCAGCGGCACGGTCTCGAGGCAGTTGCGCCGGAACCATTCGGTCCCGCGTGCCTCGGCCAGCCGGTTGACCGCGGTCGGGCTTTTCCGGGTGTCGATCGGTCCGCCCATGAGGGTCATTGAAGCCGGGTGGTACGGGTTGCCTGCCGCCTCCATGTGCGCCACGGCGGCGATCAAGGGAACGGCCGGCTGGCAAACCCCGAGCGTATGGACCGGGACCTTCGCTCCCTTGCTCAGGAACGTACAGATCGCCACGAGATAATCGATGTAGTCGTCGAGGTCGAAGCGGCCCATGGCCAAGGGGACCATGCGTGCATCGGCCCAATCGGTGACGTAGACGTCATGGCTCGGCAGAAATGCCTCAACCGTGCCCCGCAACAGGGTCGAATAATGGCCGGACATGGGAGCAACGATCAGCAGCTTCGATGGCGCCAGGGCCGATGCGGGTTGCCGCCTCACAAACCGCAGCACCCGGCAGAATGGCTTTTCCCAGACCACATCTTCGACGATCGGCACCGTTCGACCATCGATCTGCACGGAATCGATGCCGAATATCGGCTTGCCGTACCGGCGCGTCACGCGTTCGAAGAGCTCCGCCGAGGCTGCGGCATTGCGGCCGAATTCGGTATAGCTCCAGGGATTGAACGGGCTCTTGAAGAGCA
Organism: Hyphomicrobiales bacterium; assembly: GCA_038199665.1. Lineage (GTDB taxonomy): Bacteria > Pseudomonadota > Alphaproteobacteria > Rhizobiales > Beijerinckiaceae > Lichenihabitans. The sequence continues at coordinate 7,182 of JBBPYT010000361.1, read as the reverse complement.
ACCGGGTCGCATCCGAGATCGCCCTCGCTGGCGCCAGGGCAAGGTGAGCCATCTCGTACATCGGATAGGACAGTTTCATCGACCCTGCTTTACTCGGCGGCTTTCAACTCCCCGAACGGCCGCGAACGCGATACGGAGGAGGCGGTTCGCACCGCCGGCAAGAACGATAATCCATAAAAATAGAGCGTGACCCCCTCGCGATCAACAAGGGACAGCGCTGTGCGGGATAGAATGGGGCGGAGTAGCCGCAATTCTGCCACACGGCCGCTGGCCTCGGGCCAGGCTTATTCGCCCATCTGCAGCAAGGTGCCGGCTACGCGTGCGCGCCGCAGCAGCCACAGGAAGACGAGGATGCTGGACGCAAACAGCACGGCATTGATCACGAAGGCCTGGATCATGAGGTCGCCGCGGAACACGTGATCGGTCAGGGCGGCTCTGAGGCCTTCGAACACGTAGGTCGGCGGCAGTGCCCAGGAAATTGTCCGCAGCCACGCGGGCAGAACGTCGACCGGATAATAGACGCAGCAGAGCGGCAGGAGCAGGAACATGAATGTCCAGGCGAGCCCCTCCGCGCCCAGGCCGTTGCGCAGCAGGAAGCCCGAAACCACGAGCCCGACGCTCCAGCTCGTCAACACCAGATTGGCGAAGAAGGCGCCGAGCGCCAAGCCGAGCGCCCACAGGTTGAAGCCGAAGAACAGGATGGCGAGCCCGGTAACCGGAATGATGCCGATCATGAGTCGCAGGGTGCTCATCACGATCAGCGCGGCGACCAGCTCTAGGGGACGCAGGGGGCTCATCAAAAGATTGCCGATGTTGCGGGAATACATCTCCTCGAGGAAAGACATGGAAAACCCGAGCTGCCCCCTGAACAGCACGTCCCACAACAGAACGGCGCCGATAAGCGTGCCGGCGGCGACACCGAATCGCCCGGGACCGGAGCCGGCCGAGGCCTGGCCGACATAGGTCTGCACGAAGCCCCAGGTGACCATCTGCACCGTCGGCCAGTAAATGAGGTCGAGCAGGCGCGGCCAGGATGACCGCAGGAGATAGAGGTAGCGCGTCACCATGGCGGCGACGCGCTCCAGGGAAAAGGTTGCGTTCGGATGCGCCGAGATCGCCATCAGCTGTCAGCCTTCTCGATCCGGGCGGGCGCATTGCGGCCCCGAACAACGTCGAGGAAGACGTCTTCGAGCGTTGCACGGCCGTATCGTGCCAGCAGCGCCTGAGGAGATCCCTCGGCAACGAGTGTCCCCCGCTTGAGCATGATCACGCGGTCGCACAGCCGCTCGACCTCGGCCATGTTGTGCGAGGCCAACAGGATGGTCGCGCCGTGCTCCCGCCGGTAGTTCTCGATCACCGATCGAACCCAGTCGCCGGTATCCGGATCAAGCGAGGCCGTGGGTTCGTCGAGCAACAGCACTTCCGGCGTGTTGATCAGCGCCTTGGCGAGCGCCACCCTGGTCTTCTGGCCGGCCGACAGATTGCCGGAGGGACGATCGAAAAAGCTGTCGAGCGCGAGCTGGCGGACGATTTCGCCGATGCGGCTTTCTCGGTCCTTGATCCCGTAGAGTCTGGCGAAGACGCGCAGGTTCTGCCTCACGGTGAGGCGATGGGGCATGTCGACGTAGGGGCTTTCGAAATTCATGCGTCCGAGGACCTGGTGGCGGTTGCGCGCCATGTCCACTCCGAGGACCTCGACCGTACCGGACGTGGGCAGGATCAAGCCCATCATCATCCCGATGGTGGTGGTCTTGCCGGCGCCGTTGCCGCCCAGAAGGCCAACGATCGAGCCCCGCGCGATGTCGAACGTCAGCGCATTGACGGCCGCCTCGCTGCTGTAAACCTTGCTCAGCTGCCGGACCGCAATCGCCGGGCCGCCCGCCGCCGAAGCGGGCACATCCAAGGGATACAACGGATCCACCGTCAAAGATCGACTATACCGGGGCAGAACCTATCCTGCATGAATCGACGCCGTGAATCGAAGCGGAGCATCGCCTTTCGATTTCCGCCGGTACAATGGCCGGACATGATGCCTTCCGGTTTCGCGTTCAGCTGGGAGCCAGAACCAATATATGCACGATCTGACCGATATCGACCTCGGGCGGCCGGCACGCCGCTTGCGGGTCGACACTTTATCTCGCCTCCGCTGGCTGGCCGTTGCCGGGCAGGCTGCAGCCGTGCTGTTCACCAATTACGGGCTCGGCTTCCCGCTCCCGATCTTCTGGTGTCTCCTCGTCATCGCCTTGTCGGGCGTCGTGAATATCGGGCTGCGCCTGCGCTTTCCGGTCAGCCATCGCCTCGACGACACGCCGGCGACCCTTCTTCTCGGCTACGACCTTCTGCAATTGTCGGCCCTGCTGTTTCTCACAGGCGGACTCGAAAACCCGTTCGCCATGCTGTTCCTGGCGCCAGTGATGATCTCGGCGGCCTCCCTGTCGGCCTTGAGAACGCTTCTGCTCGGCGGCCTTACCGGGGTGGCAGCGACCATCCTGGTCAAGTGGCACTTTCCCCTGCCCTGGCATCCCGGCGAAGAGTTCAAGCTGCCTTTTCTGTTCAGCGCCGGCATCTGGGTGGCGATCGTGCTCGGCGTGGCTTTCATCGGCGTCTACGCGTCGCGCGTGGCGGAGGAAGCGCGCCAGCTCTCGGATGCGCTCGCCGCGACCGAACTGGTGCTTGCCCGCGAACAGCATCTCACGCAGCTCGATGGCCTGGCCGCAGCGGCGGCGCATGAGCTCGGCACGCCGCTCGCCACCATCACGCTCGTGGTCAAGGAGATGATGCAGCTCGTCAAGGCGACCGGCCCGGCACTCGAGACGGCACAGATCGGTGATGACCTCGATCTGCTCGACCAGGAAGTTCGTCGGTGCCGGACGATTCTCGGCAAGATCGCTTCATTGGGGAGCGAGAAATCCGGACCGCTCGAGGAAATGTCTTTGAGCCATTTGCTGGAAGAGGTGGTCGGACCGCAACGCAACTTCGGTGTTGCGGTTGCGGTATTCCCGCACGGCAACGGACCCGAGCCGGTATGCCGACGCAATCCCGGCATCCTCTACGGACTCGGCAACCTGGTCGAGAACGCGATCGATTTTGCCCATAACTCCGTTCAGGTGCTGGCGCAATGGACGCCCGAGAGCGTGCTGGTCACCATCCAGGACGACGGGCCGGGTTTTGCGACGGACATCCTGTCGCGCGTCGGCGAGCCCTACGTCACGACCCGTGGTCCCGGCCGCCGCGCCAAGTCGGAAGCGGGTTCCGGACTTGGTCTCGGCCTGTTCATCGCCAAGACGCTTCTCGAGCGCTCTGGAGCAACCGTCGTCACTAACAATGCGGCGCTTCCCGCGACCGGCGCGGTGGTGACGGTCTCATGGCCGCGCGCCGTGTTCGAGCGCGACAGAACACGGCGGGCGGCCGGCGGCAGCCGCCGCTCCCCTGTTCTCTTCATGCGGGCGCATTAAATAACCGGCAGGCCAAGGGACCAGATCATGAGCTTGCAGACTGCCACTTCAAACGATGCCGATCGGCTCGGCGCCGATGCGACCCTGCTGATCGTCGATGACGACAAGCCTTTCCTCACGCGGTTGACGCGCGCCATGGCGATGCGCGGCTTCCAGGTGGAAACGGCTGAGTCCGTCGCCGAAGGCCTGAGCGCTATCGAGTCACATCCGCCGGCCTTCGCGGTGATCGACATGCGCCTCGGGGACGGAAACGGGCTCGACGTGATGTCGGAACTCAAGGCCCGCCGTCCGGACGCCCGCGGCATCATCCTAACCGGCTACGGCAATATCGTTACGGCCGTCACGGCGGTAAAGCTCGGCGCATTCGACTACATCGCCAAGCCGGTCGATGCGGACGAGATCTACAGCGCCCTGATGGCGACGCGCCACGACAAGGCGGAGGTGCCGGAAAATCCCATGTCGGCCGACCGGGTCCGATGGGAACACATCCAGCGAATCTACGAGCTCTGCGGGCGCAACGTTTCGGAAACGGCGCGCCGCCTCAACATGCACCGGCGTACGCTGCAGCGGATCCTGGCCAAGCGGGCGCCCCGCTAACCGGTGCCGTCAGGGGGCGGCCGTGTTACCCCCGGCGCATGCAACAGTCACGACGCTGAGGCGCAAGGCGGATGCGACTTCGCCGAGACCCAGGCTGGGCGGCTGCGGCACCGTCCGCCGTGCCACGCCGGCACTCCCCAGGAATGCCGCAATGCCAACCGCGCCCGTGACCCGATAATCGGCTTGTGGCACCGTTCCGGCCACCGCGGGCAAGACCTTGTCTTTGGCTTCGGCCACGCCCACGAGCGCGCCGGAGCGATCGAACAGCGGAGGCGCCGCAGCATTCGCCTGAAAGGGCGCCGATATGACGAAGACTGACCCATCCGGTCCGTCGGCTTGCCGCACCTGTGCGGGCGCGGCGAGGAGCGGCCCTGGTTTGCCGTTTTGGTCCGATCCGCCGTGGAAGAAGGCGAACAAGGTCTCGCCTTCGGCGACCGGCTCGGTGGCGACCGGCACCGGAGGACCCGCCCCGCCCGGGGCGCTCAAGAGCGCGAGACCGGTCGGCCCGTCTTCCAGCCGGTACGGGGCGGCGGCGCCGTCGATCCTGGGACTGGCGCAGGTCAGGCGCGACACTCGCGAGAGGGCAAGGCCCGAGCCGACCAGAACAGCCTCGGTTAAAGTGGGAGGCGGTGCGGCCGAAGCTCCGTGCGGCTGGACGTCTTCGGCAACCGGCTTCGCGGCTGCCGGAAACGGATCGAAGGAAGCCGCCACGGCCAGTGTCACCGCGTCCAGCCGAGCCGCATCGGCTTTCGGGTAGGTCAGGGTGAATCCACGAAGCACATCGGTGCCGTCAACCCTACCGGCAGCGAAACGCGAGTAGAAGGTGTGATCCCCGATCTCGCCGCTGACCACCAAAAAGTCGGGTCGCAACAGCTTGTAGGTCACCTTGCGGGCTCCGGCCGTTGCACTCATGCGCGCGAAGACTTCGGGCAGCCCTCCGTTCGCCGCGGGTCGGGCGAGCGTGTCCACGACGATTTCGCCGTCGGCGGACGAGAATCGGGTGCCTGATTCCGTGCCGGTTTCCCTGGACAACAGTTTCATTGGCAGAGCGAAGACGAAGCCGGCCCGCTTGTCGGTGACCGGCGCAAATCCCGCCTCCTGCCGTCGCGCCTTGGCCTCGGCAAACAGGTGGGCTCGCGTCCCGGCATCAAGAGAGCCCGCCGCGGCCGAACCGAGGCGTTTCACATAGGCCGCGATGGCATCGCGCGTCCGCGACCCGATGGTCCCGTTGACGACGCCGGAATAATCGCCGGTCCAGATGAGAGCATCCTGAAGGGCGCGCACCTCGCTTTCGGACAGGCTTTCGACCTCCGCCTTCGCCGGGCCGCCGGCCGGAGCGAGCCTTTGAGCCACGGCCAGCGATCGCAGCGGCAGGGTCGCTGCCGTGAGACCGATCAAAAAGGCCAGACAGGCCCCTGTTGCGTAACCGGTCACGGCTGAGCCATCAATCCAGGCGACGCAGGGTGGAGCGGAATCGCCGCGCGTTTTCGACGTAAGCTGGAGCGATGCGCTTCAGCCCTTCCAGAGCCGCAGCGTCGAGCGTCCGCACGGCTTTGGCCGGAGACCCTACGATCAGGCTGTTGTCGGGAAAGCTCTTGTTCTCCGTGACAAGCGCATTGGCGCCGACGATGCTGTTCGCCCCGATGCGGGCTCCGTTCATGACAGTGGCGGCCATGCCGATCAACGATCCTTCGCCGATCGTGCACCCATGAACGAGGGCCCGGTGGCCGATCGTGCAGGCCCGGCCGACGGTCAACGGAAATCCCATGTCGGTGTGAAGGATCGCGCCGTCCTGGATGTTGGTTTCGGCGCCGATCAGAATGAGGTCGTTGTCGCCGCGCAGCACGGCGCCGAACCAGATCCCCGCATCCCGTCCCAGAGTAACATTGCCGATCACATGCGCGTCGGGCGCGATCCAGACTCTCTCCGCCGGCGGGAGAGTTGGTTCATGTGCGCCGAGCGCGTAGACCGGCATCTAAATCCTCCATCACGTGCTTTGTGCCGGCATGCTGGTCCGACAGAACCCGGACCAGAACGACATCAGGCCACGGGCAACGTGGTATTCTGCCCTTCCATGCGCTGGCGATAAAGGCCGGCGAAATCGATCGGATCGATGAACAGCGGCGGGAACCCGCCGTTCCGCACGGCATCGGCGACGATCTGCCGGGCAAAGGGAAACAGCAGCCGCGGGCACTCGATCATGACGACCGGATGGACCTGGTCTTGGGGAATGTTGCGGACCCGGAACACGCCGGCGTAATCAAGTTCGAACTTGAACAGCGTATTGGTGCCTTCCCCGGCCGAGCCTTCGAGGGCAAGACTCACTTCGAAATCGGTCTCGGAAAGCTGCTTCGCATTGACATTGACCTGAATGGAAATATTCGGACCCTTCTCCTGCGGGCCGAGTGAATTCGGCGCATTCGGGTTCTCGAACGACAGATCCTTTATGTATTGCGCCAGAGCATTAAGCTGGGGACCGGTCTCGCCGCCTGTGCCGTTTCCATTGCCTTGGGTTTCGGCCATTGACAGCCCTCCGTCGGTGCCGCGTCGACCTCATGCGCGGCGGAGCGGCCGCGTAACACGGATCGGAGGGGCGGACAAGCAAGTCCGGCCGTGACGTCCGAGCCCGCCGAGGGGCTTCGAAACGCCGACCAAAGCCGCCGTACCGAACCGAACAGCATCGGCGGCCGCCTCACTCCTCCCCGTCCCGGCTTTCCGCGAAGCGCAGGTCGCGACTGTAGACCAGGATCTCGCGCTTGCCGGCATTGTTGGCCTGGCCCACGAGGCCCTCCTTTTCCATGCGCTCCACCAGCGACGCGGCCTTGTTGTAGCCGACCTGCAGCCGGCGCTGGATGTAGGAGGTCGAACACTTCTTGTCCCGCAACACCACCTTCACGGCCTGCTCGTAGAGCTCGTTGTCCTCTTCGCCGAAGGCACCCCGCTCGAACACCGGCCTTTCGTCCGGCATCTCGACCTTCGGGTCGCTGATGTCCTCCTCGGCCACCACCACGTCGAGATAATCGGGCTGCCCTTGCAGCTTGAGGTGCGCCACCACCTTCTCGACCTCGCCGTCGCTGACGAAGGGGCCGTGCACGCGGGCGATGCGGCCGCCGCCCGCCATGTAGAGCAT
>JBBPYT010000360.1:0-15884 GCA_038199665.1 Hyphomicrobiales bacterium | reverse complement strand
TTGAACTCGGGCGAGCAGCGGTTGATCCACGGCCAGTGCTATGCCTCGATCGGCGCCGTATCCAATCCCGACCACATGAACATCAGCTACGGCAAGGCTGGCCGCCGGCGCTGGCTTGGTCACCGGCCGCATAATCGCGGCGTCACCATGAACCCGATCGACCATCCGCACGGCGGTGGCGAAGGTCGGACCTCGGGCGGCCGTCACCCGGTCACGCCCTGGGGCAAGCCGACCAAGGGAAAGAAGACCCGCTCGAACAAGTCGACGACCAAGTTCATCGTGTCGTCTCGTCACGCCCGCAAGAAGAAGGGTTGATCCATGTCACGCTCGATTTGGAAGGGGCCCTTCGTCGACGGTTATCTGCTGAAGAAGGCCGATAACGTGCGCGGCGGCGGCCGATCCGAGGTCATCAAGATGTGGAGCCGTCGCTCGACGATCCTGCCGCAGTTCGTTGGCCTTACCTTCGGCGTTCACAACGGTCACAAGCACGTGCCGGTCACCGTCACCGAGGACATGATCGGCCATAAGTTCGGTGAATTTTCGCCGACGCGGACGTTCCACGGCCACGCGGCCGACAAAAAGTCGAAGAGGGGCTGACCATGGGTAAGGAAAGCCTGCCTCGCGTACTGGCCGACAACGAGGCCAAGTGCGTCGCCCGTATGTTGCGCGTCAGCCCGCAGAAGCTCAACCTGCTTGCGCAATTGATCCGCGGCAAGAAGGTCGAGGCGGCGCTGGCGGATCTGCAGTTCTCGCGCAAGCGGATTGCCGTCGAAGTCCGCAAGGCGCTCGAAAGCGCGATCGCGAATGCGGAAAACAACCACAGCCTGGACGTGGACGATCTCATGGTCGCCGAGGCGTTCGTCGGAAAGGCCTTGGTGATGAAGCGGTTCAGCCCGCGGGCACGAGGCCGGTCGGGTCGGATCGAAAAGCCGTTTTCGAACCTGACGATCGTCGTTCGTGAAGTCGAAGCGCGGGCCTGAGGAACAGAACGATGGGTCAAAAAGTCAATCCGGTCGGGTTGCGGCTCGGCATCAATCGGACCTGGGATTCGCGGTGGTTCGCGAACAAGGTCGAGTACGGCAAGCTTCTGCACGAGGACATGAAGATCCGTGAGGTCTTGATGGGCGCTTTGAAGCAGGCCGCCGTCTCCAAGATCGTGATCGAGCGTCCTCACCGGAAATGCCGCGTGACGATCCATTCGGCGCGGCCGGGCGTGGTGATCGGCAAGAAGGGCGCCGACATCGACAAGTTGCGCCGGATGGTGGCCGGGCTGACCGACTCGGAAGTGGTGATCAACATCGTCGAAGTTCGAAAGCCGGAAATCGACGCGACCTTGGTGGCCGACTCGATCGCGCAGCAGCTCGAACGTCGGGTCGCCTTCCGCCGTGCCATGAAGCGGGCGGTCCAGTCTGCGATGCGTTTGGGCGCGGAAGGCATCCGGATCAACTGCTCCGGCCGACTGGGCGGGGCCGAGATTGCCCGGCAGGAATGGTACCGCGAAGGCCGTGTGCCGTTGCATACCCTGCGGGCCGACGTCGATTACGGCGTCGCCACGGCCAACACGGCCTACGGCACCTGCGGCATCAAGGTATGGATTTTTAAGGGCGAGATCCTCGAGCACGACCCGATGGCGCAGGACAAGCGTGCCGCCGAGCAGGAGCATGCTCCGGGCGGCGGCGACCGGCGACGGCGTGATCGCGATCGCGAACCACGGTCGCGACCGTGACCGCGATCGGGCCTGAGCAAAACTGAAGAACAGGACGATCTGTCATGTTGCAACCTAAGCGAACCCGCTTCCGCAAGGCTTTCAAGGGTCGCATCCACGGCGAGGCCAAGGGCGGTTTCGAGCTGAACTTCGGCCAGTTCGGGCTGAAGGCACTTGAACCCGAACGGGTCACAGCCCGGCAGATCGAAGCCGCACGGCGCGCGCTGACGCGCCACATGAAGCGCGCCGGGCGTGTGTGGATTCGGATCTTTCCGGATGTTCCGGTTTCGAAGAAGCCGACCGAAGTGCGTATGGGCAAGGGCAAGGGTGCTCCGGAATTCTGGGCGGCGCGCGTTCATCCCGGTCGCATCATGTTCGAACTCGACGGTGTGTCGGCTGAACTTGCACGCGAGGCGCTGGCCCTTGCGGCCGCGAAGCTGCCGATCAAGACGCGCTTCGTGCAGCGAATTGCCGAGTAAGGACGGACAGAGATGAAGACGAAACAGCGTTTGTCCGACCTTTGGGTCATGACGGATGATCAGCTCTCGGACGAGATCCTGAAGCTGAAGCGAGAACAATTCAATTTGCGCTTCCGGCGTGCCACCGGGCAACTCGAAGATACGTCCACGGTTCGTGCGGTCCGGCGGGATATCGCCCGGGCCAAGACCTTGGCCGCGATAAAGCGCAGCGCAGCGAACGGGTGAGGGCGAAATGCCGAAGCGGATACTTCAAGGGGTCGTGGTCAGCGACAAACAGGAAAAAACGGTGGTGGTGAAGGTGGAGCGTCGCTTCACGCATCCGCTATTGAAGAAGACTGTTCGTCGGTCGAAGAATTACCACGCTCATGACGAAAACAAGAGCTTCAAAGTTGGCGACACGGTCTCGATCGAAGAGACCAAGCCGATTTCCAAGCTGAAGCGCTGGACTGTCGTTCCCTCCGAGCCGCGGGCTTGACGGGCGTAGGCGATCCATCCCGAGGGTGCGGCCGAGCCGTGCCGATGTATTGAGTTCGGTACGAAAGAGGCGGGTACCATGATTCAGATGCAGACAAATCTCGAGGTCGCCGACAACTCGGGTGCGCGCCGGGTGATGTGCATCAAAGTGCTGGGCGGCTCGAAGCGGAAATACGCGGGCGTGGGCGATATCATCGTCGTGTCCATCAAGGAGGCCATTCCGCGCGGTCGCGTCAAGAAGGGCGATGTGATGAAGGCCGTGGTGGTACGCACCGCGAAGGACATCAAGCGCGCCGACGGCTCGGTGATCCGGTTCGACTCGAATGCCGCCGTGCTGGTCAACAATCAGTCGGAGCCCGTCGGCACTCGGATCTTCGGGCCCGTGCCGCGCGAACTCCGCGCCAAGAACCACATGAAGATCTTTTCGCTTGCGCCGGAGGTGCTGTGATGGCGGCCAAGATCAAGACGGGCGACAATGTCGTAGTCCTGACCGGCCGCGACAAGGGCCGGAACGGCGAGGTGCTGCAGGTGATGCCGAAGGAGAGCCGTGCCGTGGTGCAGGGGCTCAACCTCGTGAAGCGCCATCAAGCCCAGACCGCCAGGCAGGAAGGCGGCATTCTTTCCAAGGAAGCCCCGATCCACCTGTCGAACCTGGCCGTGGCTGACCCGAAGACCGGGAAGGCGACCCGGGTCGGGTTCAAGGTGCTCGAGGACGGCCGAAAGGTCCGCTTCGCCAAGAGTTCGGGGGATTTGATCGATGGCTGAGGCTCAAGCCGCGAAGGGCGCCAAGGCGTCGTCCGCCGAGAAGAAGGGCAAGGACGCCCGATCGAAATCGGCTGAGGTGAATACGGAAGCGTCGCCGGCGATTCCGCGGGATTACACGCCGCGCCTGAAGGCCTTGTACGTCGAGACGATCCGCCCCAAGCTGATCGAGGACTACAATTACCCGAACGCACTCGCCGTGCCGCGGATCGACAAGATCGTGCTCAACATGGGCGTCGGCGAGGCGGTCAACGATACGAAGAAGGTCACCAATGCGGCGGCCGATCTGTCCTTGATTGCCGGCCAGAAGCCGATTGTCACGCGGGCCCGCAAGGCGATTTCGACGTTCAAGGTCCGCGAAAACATGCCGATCGGCGCCAAGGTGACCTTGCGCCAGACCCGGATGTACGAATTCCTCGACCGGTTGATCACCATCGCGCTGCCGCGCGTCCGGGACTTTCGCGGGCTGAACCCCAAGTCGTTTGATGGCCGGGGTAATTTCTCGCTCGGAATCAAGGAGCACATCGTGTTCCCGGAGATCGACTACGACAAGACCGAGTCCGTGCTCGGGATGGACATCATCGTGTGCACCACGGCGAAGACGGACGACGAGGCGCGCGCGCTCCTGCGTGCTTTCAATTTCCCGTTCCGGCAGTGAGGCCGTTTCGGCTTCAGACGCGGAAAGGCGAGGATACCAGAGATGGCTAAGAAGAGCTCGATCGAGAAGAACAAGCACCGGCAGCAGCTGGTGAAGCAATATGCGTCCAGGCGCATCCGGCTTAAGAACATCGCCGACAACGACAGTTTGCCGATGGAGGAACGCTTCGAAGCCCGGCTTAAGCTTTCGGAGCTTCCCCGCAATTCGGCTGCGGCTCGGGTCCGCAACCGCTGCGAGGTCAGCGGGCGCCCTCGTTCGGTCTATCGCAAGATGAAGATGTCCCGCATCGCCCTGCGCGAACTGGGATCAAAGGGCCTCATCCCGGGCCTGGTGAAGTCGAGCTGGTAGGGGAGAACGGACATGTCAGTGAACGATCCGTTGGGCGATATGCTCACACGCATCCGCAACGCGCAGATGCGTAAGAAGGGTAAAGTCTCCACTCCCGGTTCCCGGCTTCGCGCGAATGTGCTCGACGTTCTGGAACAGGAAGGGTACATCCGCGGCTATTCGACGACCGATCATGGCAACGGTCGGACCGAATTCGACATCGAGCTGAAGTATTTCGACGGTCAGCCGGTCATCAAGCAGATCGAGCGCGTGTCGAAACCCGGTCGCCGGGTCTACTCCGCGGTGGATGCCATGCCGCGGGTTGCCAACGGACTCGGCATTACCATCATTTCGACGCCGAAGGGAGTCATGGCCGACCATGCCGCCCGCGAGAACAACGTCGGCGGGGAAGTCTTATGCAAGGTCTTCTGACCTAAGAACGCCGCGGAAATTCCATCGGCTTTTCCGAGGAACATGGCCAGGTTTATGACGCGGCGCGGTGCTTTGGCGGTCAGGTGGTTCTACCCGACCGAAAATGCGTCGCCAGCCGCAACAAAGGTTTGAAAGATGTCTCGCATCGGGAAAAAGCCGGTCGTCGTTCCGGCGGGGGTTACGGCACGGGTCGACGGTCAGTCGGTCGCCTTCAAGGGCCCCAAGGGGGAGCTCAGCTTCACCGTGCCGGACGATGTGGCGGTCGCGCTCGGAGGCAACGAAGTGTCCGTTCAGCCCCGCTCGGAGAGCAAGCGCGCGCAAGCCATGTGGGGCATGTCGCGATCGATGCTGGCGAACCTGGCAACGGGTGTTTCGAAGGGCTTCGAAAAGCGGCTCGAGATCACCGGTGTGGGTTACAAGGCGGCGGTTGCGGGCAAGAGGCTGCAGCTTTCGCTCGGATACAGCCACGACATCGATTTTGCGATCCCCGAAGGGATCGCGATCACGGCACCGCGCCCGACCGAGCTGGTCGTTGCCGGGATCGACAAGCGCGCGGTCGGCCAGGCGGCGGCGGAAATCCGCGCCATGCGGCCGCCCGAACCCTACAAGGGCAAGGGCGTGAAATACGCGGGCGAATTCATCTTCCGCAAGGAAGGCAAGAAGAAGTAAGAGGGCTCCGATGAGCAAGCACTATCAGACCGAGCGCCGCAAGAACCGTGTGCGTCTTAGGCTTCGGGCCAAGGGCGGGGAGCGTCCGCGTTTGTCGGTGTTCCGGTCGTCCAAGCAGATTTACGCCCAGATCATCGACGATACTCGCGGCACCACGATCGCTGCGGCATCGTCGCTGGAAAAGGACAGCCGCAGCAGCCTGAAGACCGGCGCGACGGTGGAGGCCGCCAAGAAGATCGGCGAGCTGATCGCGCGCCGTGCCGTCGAGGCAGGCATCAGCGAGGTTGTGTTCGATCGCGGCGGTTACATGTATCACGGGCGCATCAAGGCTCTGGCCGATGGTGCCCGTGAAGGCGGACTGAAATTCTGATGTTCGAAGCGAGCGGACTGGCCTCACGGCTGCCGCGCAAGTGACGGTTTTGAAAATGGCACGTGAACGAGATCGCGATCGCGACGAGCGCGACAATGAATTCGTGGACAAGCTCGTCCACATCAACCGTGTTGCCAAAGTGGTGAAGGGCGGACGCCGGTTCGGCTTTGCGGCTCTCGTGGTGGTCGGTGACCAGAAGGGGCGGGTCGGTTTCGGCCACGGCAAGGCCCGCGAGGTGCCGGAGGCCATCCGCAAGGCCACCGATGCGGCCAAGCGCGGCCTGATCCGCGTTCCGCTCCGGGAAGGCCGCACGCTTCATCACGACGTTCACGGTCGCCATGGGGCAGGGCGCGTCATTCTGCGTTCGGCACCGGCCGGCACGGGCATCATCGCGGGCGGGCCGATGCGCGCCGTCTTCGAGACGCTCGGCATGCACGACGTTGTCGCGAAAAGCCAGGGCTCGTCCAACCCCTACAACATGGTTCGGGCGACCTTCGACGCCCTGCGTCAGGAAGATTCGCCGCGGCTCGTTGCCGCTCGGCGCAACATCAAGGTTTCCACGCTGCAATCGCGCCGTCAGGGTGTCGATGCGGACGCGGCCGACTCGTGAGCGCAGGGAGCGTAGCGATGGACTCGAACGTGGGAAAGCTCGTGATCGAGCAGACGCGCAGCCCCATCGGCCGGCCGGCCGTCCAGCGGCAGACGCTGGTGGCGTTGGGCCTCAACAAGATCGGCCGACGTGCGACCTTGAAGGACACCCCGTCGGTTCGCGGTATGGTGGCCAAAGTCGCGCATCTGACCCGCATCGTTGAAGGCGAATAAGGAGCCGAGCGATGAAGCTGAACGAAATCAAAGACAACGACGGCTCGCACAAGGCCCGTATGCGAATCGGGCGGGGCATCGGCTCCGGCAAGGGCAAGACGGGTGGTCGCGGTGTCAAGGGGCAGAAAGCCCGTACCGGCGTTCGCATCAAGGGCTTCGAAGGTGGCCAAATGCCGCTCCATCGGCGCTTGCCGAAACGCGGCTTTCGCAACCTCTTCGCGCTCGATTACAACGAGATCAACGTCGGGCGCCTTCAACAGGCCTTCGATGCCGGCAAGATTGCCTCGGGCACCGTCACGATCGACACGCTCGTCGAGGCTGGCGTGTGCTCCAAACCGAGAGATGGGCTCAAGCTCCTCGGTATGGGCGAGATCACGGCGGCTTTGACCGTCGAGGCCGCGGCGGCTTCCAAGGCGGCGATCGCCGCGGTCGAGAAGGCGGGCGGTTCGGTCGTGGTTCTGCGAGTCGAGTCCGAGCCGGGCGAGGGCCAAGCTTAGGCGCAGCGCCGAAGGCATTGTCTTGCCGCCGCAGGGCCGGAACCCCGCCTTCGATCCGCCCCGCATCGGTTGCGAGTTGGGGCAGAATGGAGGATTAGGTCTCGGATGCTCGATGCGGCTGGTTGCGGATAGCGGATAGCGGGGTCAAATACCCCGTTGGCAAATTCGGTCTTCAGTCGCAGCGGCGGAAGAGCCTCGGGAGCGCGTCAATGGCGTCGGCAGCGGAACAGCTCGCAGCGAACATCAATTTCGCCGCCATCGGCAAGGCCGAGGAGCTGAAGAAGCGGATCTGGTTTACCCTAGCCGCGCTCGTCATCTATCGGTTGGGGACGTACATTCCCTTGCCGGGCATCGACCCGGCGGCGTTCGAGGCATCTTTCACTGGCCACAAACAGGGTGTGCTCGAGCTCTTCAACATGTTCTCGGGCGGTGCTGTTCAGCGCATGGCGATCTTCGCGCTGAACATCATGCCCTACATTTCGGCCTCGATCATCATCCAGCTGATGACGTCCGTGGTGCCGTCGCTCGAGACCTTGAAGAAGGAAGGCGAAGCCGGCCGTAAGGTCATCAATCAGTATACGCGTTACCTGACCGTTCTCTTGGCGGCATTCCAGGCCTACGGCATCTCGGTCGGTCTGGAAGGGCAGAACGGTGTCGTCGCCGAGCCGGGCGTGTTTTTCCGCATCACCACCGTCCTGACCCTGATGGGTGGAACGATGTTCCTGATGTGGCTCGGGGAACAGATCACGTCGCGCGGCATCGGCAACGGGTCTTCGCTGATCATCTTCGCCGGGATCATCGCGGCGTTTCCGGCCGCCATCGCCAACACGCTCGAACTCGGCCGGCAAGGCGCGATCTCGACCCCGCTCATTCTGGTGGTGATCGTCATGGCGGTGGCGGTGATCGCCTTCATCGTGTTCATGGAGCGCGCGCAGCGCCGCGTGTTGATCACCTACCCCAAGCGCCAAGTCGGCAATCGCATGTTCGAGGGGCAAACCTCGTTCCTTCCTTTGAAGCTCAACACGTCGGGCGTCATCCCACCGATCTTCGCCTCGTCGCTGCTGCTGCTGCCGACCACGGTTGCCAATTTTGCCCAGATGAATGGCGGAACCGGCTGGATTTCCACGATCGCCAGCCTTCTCGGGCACGGACGACCTCTTTACATGGTCCTCTACGTGTTCCTCATCGTGTTCTTCGCGTTCTTTTATACGGCGGTCGTATTCAATCCGGTCGAGACCGCCGACAATCTGCGCAAGCACGGGGGCTTCATACCAGGCGTCCGACCGGGAGAGCGTACGGCTCAGTACATCGATGCGATCCTGACCCGGATCACGGTTCTGGGCGCGGGATATCTCGCCATCATCTGCCTGCTCCCGGAATTGCTGATCTCCTATGCGGCCCTGCCGTTCTACTTTGGCGGCACCTCGCTGCTGATCGTCGTCAGCGTCACCATGGATACCGTGGCTCAGATCCACGGACATCTGCAGGCCCACCAGTACGAAGGTCTCATCAAGAAATCGCGACTTCGGGGGAGGAAGCGATGAGGATCGTTTTTCTGGGCCCCCCGGGCGCCGGAAAAGGGACGCAGGCAACGCGCCTCATGCAACGCCACGGCATTCCGCAGCTGTCGACCGGGGACATGCTCCGTGCCGCGGTGCATGCCGGAACGCCGATCGGTCGCAAAGCCAAGGCACTGATGGACGAAGGTGCCCTCGTGCCCGACCCGATCGTGGTCGGCATCGTGGCGGAGCGGATCGAGGAGCAAGACGCGAGAAGCGGCTTCATCCTTGACGGGTTTCCGCGCACGGTGGCCCAAGCCGAAGCGCTCGACATGGCATTGCGCGAAAAGAACATGGAGCTCGACGGCGTGATCGAACTCGAGGTCGACGAGGCGGCCTTGCTGTCGCGGATCGAAAGGCGGGTCGCCGACACCGTCGCGGGCGGCGGCGCTATCCGCGCGGACGACAGGCCGGAGGTGCTACACAAGAGGCTGCAGGCCTACAAGATTCAAACCGAGCCCGTTTCGGCCTATTACAATCGGTCGGGTCGGTTGAAGAAAGTCGACGGCATGCAGCCCATCCATGCCGTATCGGCCGCGATCGACCGCGCGCTGGGCACGGCCGACACGCTGACCGCAGCGACAACAAAATCTTGACGCTTCGCCCGGAACCCTTTATGGGCAAAAGCTCAATCTTAATCCTCGCGGCGCCGGGTTGTCTCTCCATGAGAGACCGGTCGCGTTTGTTCGCATTCAAATCGTCGTTTGGCGTTGGAACAGGCACTGCTCGTGCCCGGCGCATGGAGAAGTCATCGTGGCCCGTATCGCTGGCGTCAACATTCCAACCAACAAGCGCGTCGTGATTGCGCTTCAGTATATCCATGGTATCGGGAATCGAAAGGCCGAGGAGATTTGCGAAAAGGTGCGTATTCCGGCTGAACGGCGTGTTGCGCAGTTGACGGATGCCGAGGTTCTGCAGATCCGCGAAACAATCGACCGCGACTACATGGTCGAAGGCGATCTACGCCGGGAAACGTCGATCAACATCAAGCGGTTGATGGACCTCGGCTGCTATCGGGGCCTGCGCCATCGTCGCAGCCTCCCGGTCAGAGGTCAGCGGACCCACACCAATGCCCGGACCCGCAAGGGCAAGGCCAAGCCGATCGCCGGCAAGAAGAAGTAACCGAACAGTCCCGAGCGCCTGGAACCACGGGCGCGCTTGAAGGAGCATTTGAATGGCTAAGGAAGCGACTCGCGTCAGGCGTCGCGAGCGTAAGAACATCGCGTCGGGCGTTGCTCACGTGAATTCGACGTTCAACAACACCATGATCACGATAACCGACGCGCAGGGCAATACCATATCCTGGTCCTCAGCCGGCACGATGGGGTTCAAGGGGTCTCGGAAATCAACTCCCTACGCGGCCCAGATGGCTGCGGAAGACGCCGCCCGGAAGGCTTCCGAACACGGGATGCGGCTTCTCGAAGTCGAGGTGTCGGGCCCTGGTTCGGGTCGTGAATCGGCGCTGCGTGCGATCCAGGCCTCCGGCTTCACGGTAACCTCAATCCGCGACGTCACTCCCATTCCTCATAACGGCTGCCGGCCGCGCAAACGTCGCCGCGTTTAATAGCGAAATCGGCGTGCCAGTTGTGTGCCGTTTCGAGCCTCCGTGGCGAGCCGTATGAGAACGGTGTTCCGGCCCGGAATTTCTAGGATGCCTCCCGTGATTTCAAAAAACTGGCAGGACCTGATCAAGCCGAACAAGCTTGAAGTCCAACCCGGCGACGATACCAAGCGCGTCGCCACTGTCGTGGCCGAGCCCCTCGAGCGCGGCTTCGGCCTCACGATGGGCAATTCGCTGCGCCGGATTCTGCTGTCGTCCCTGCAAGGAGCGGCGGTGACGTCGATTCACATCGACGGTGTGCTGCACGAGTTCTCCTCTATTCCGGGCGTGCGGGAGGATGTCACCGACATCGTCCTCAACGTAAAGGACATCTCCCTGAAGATGCAGGGGGAAGGCCCAAAGCGGATGGTCCTGAAGAAGCAGGGTCCCGGTCCGGTCACGGCGGGCGACATCGCGCTTATCAACGACATTCAGGTGCTCAATCCGGAGCTGGTTTTGTGCACGCTCGACGACGGTGCCGAGATCCGCATGGAGTTCACGGTCAATACCGGCAAGGGCTACGTTGCCGCCGACCGCAACCGATCGGAAGATGCGCCGATCGGCCTCATCCCGATCGACAGCTTGTATTCGCCGGTCAAGAAGGTCAGCTACCGGGTCGAGAATACCCGGGCCGGCCAGATCCTCGATTACGACAAGCTGACCATGA
The DNA here is from genome assembly GCA_038199665.1 of Hyphomicrobiales bacterium. Lineage (GTDB taxonomy): Bacteria > Pseudomonadota > Alphaproteobacteria > Rhizobiales > Beijerinckiaceae > Lichenihabitans. The sequence goes on along the minus strand of JBBPYT010000360.1, from coordinate 4,863 downwards.
CGGTCGAGACCAATGGGGGGATCAGCCCGGAGGACGCTGTCGCCTATGCGGCCCGCATTCTCCAGGATCAGTTGAACGTGTTCGTCAATTTCGAGGAGCCTCGGCGCGAGGAAGTTTCGGCTGCCATTCCGGAACTGGCCTTCAATCCGGCCCTGCTGAAGAAGGTCGACGAACTTGAGCTTTCGGTACGCTCGGCCAATTGCCTGAAGAACGACAATATCGTCTACATCGGCGATCTGATCCAAAAGTCCGAAGCCGAAATGCTCAGGACGCCGAACTTCGGGCGCAAGTCGCTCAACGAGATCAAGGAAGTGCTGGCGCAGATGGGCCTGCATCTCGGCATGGAAATCACCGGTTGGCCTCCGGAGAACATCGACGAACTCGCGAAGCGGTTCGAAGAACATTATTGAGGCGGTCGAACAGTCTCGTTCCCGCCGCTGAATGATCGGACGGAGTTAACCATGTACCACGGTCGCGCCAAGCGCCGCTTCAACCGGACAGCCGAGCACAGGAAGGCGATGTTCGCCAACATGTCCTGTGCCCTCATTCAGCACGAGCAGATCGTCACGACTCTGCCCAAGGCGAAGGATCTTCGTCCGGTCGTGGAGAAGCTCGTAACTCTCGGTAAGCGTGGCGACCTGCACGCCAAGCGGCTTGCCATGGCGCAGATCGGCCAGATCCAAATGGTGCGCAAGCTCTTCGCAGTGATTGGGCCGCGGTACAAGGACCGTGCGGGCGGCTATATCCGGGTTATGAAGGCAGGTTTCCGCTTCGGCGACAATGCGCCGATGGCTGTGATCGAGTTCGTCGACCGCGATGTCGATGCTAAGGGCAATAACACCGTCTTCGATCAGGAAGCCGCGAAAGCCGCCTGATCCTCGGCCGACCCGCCGGGCTCGGCTTTCGGGCCGATGGCTCGGCTTTGATCGCGTTGGGAATTTCATGCCGAGAGGGCCGGGGCTGACGCCCTTCGGGCCCTTTTCTGCGTTATTCTGGATCGCTTCTGTCGAGAGACTTGGTATGCCGGCTGCCTCATCGATCGCTCTGCTGGTCCCGCTGGCGTTCGTCTCCGCTCTGGCTTCGGGTACCATGCTGCGCGCGGAGGAGCGACAGGTTCCGCAAAGCAAGGCAGAGGTTTTGCTGAGCTTCGCGCCGGTCGCCAAGAAGGCGCAGCCGGCCGTCGTCAACGTCTACGCCTCGCGTACCGAAAAACGTGCCCGCAATCCCCTGTTCGACGATCCGGTTTTCCGCCGCTTTTTCGGCGACGGGACTTCGCCGCGGGCCGGCGGCCCGACCGCCCAGTCGCTCGGTTCGGGCGTCATCGTCGATCCGGCGGGTCTGGTGGTCACGAACTTCCACGTCGTCGAGGGCATGACCGAGGTGAGGGTCGCACTGTCCGACAAGCGGGAGTTCGACGCCACCATCGCCCTCGCGGACAAACACACGGATTTGGCGGTCCTCAAACTGAAGGGCGCGGCGAAGCTCCCCGTACTCGAACTCGGCGATTCGGATGCGATCGAGGTCGGCGACATCGTGCTTGCGCTGGGCGATCCTTTCGGCGTCGGCCAGACCGTCACTCAAGGCATCGTTTCTGGCCTGGCCCGCACGCAGATCGGGTCGAGCGACTATCAGTATTTCGTCCAGACAGACGCGGCGATCAATCCCGGCAATTCGGGGGGCGCTCTCGTCGACATGAGCGCGAGGCTTATCGCCATCAACTCCGCCATCTACTCCCAGTCGGGCGGCAGCATCGGTATCGGCTTTGCGATTCCGGTGAACATGGTCAAGAGCGTCGTGGCGGCAGCGCGCAGCGGCGCCAGCCAGGTTCGTCGGCCGTGGCTCGGCGCTTCCCTGCAAGTGATCTCGCGCGATATCGCGGAGGGAATCGGGCTGGACCGGCCGACGGGCGCCCTGGTCACCGACGTGCTCGACAACGGCCCCGCCGCAACCGCCGGCTTGAAGCGGGGCGACGTCGTCATGGCCGTCGACGGTCAATCGGTCGATGATCCGGACGGCTTCGGCTACCGGCTGGCCACCAAGGCGCTCGGCGGGTCGACGGTCATTACCGTGCGGCGCGAAGGGGAAAGCCTGAAACTGCCGCTGAGGCTCGCGGCGGCACCGGAAGTGCCGGCGCGGGAGTCCCTCAAGATCCATAACGGTTCTCCGTTCTCCGGGGCGACCGTGGTCAACAATTCGCCCGCCGTGGCCGAGGATTTCTCGATTGCCGGCGTACGTGACGGCGTGGTTGTGGCGGATGTCGAGGATGGCACCAACGCGGCGGATACGGGGTTTCAGAAGGGCGACGTCATCCTGGCGGTCAACAACGCCAAGATCGGCTCGACCAGGGCTCTGGAACGGGCGACCGCGAGCAATCCCGGCTATTGGCATGTGACGCTCGAGCGCGGCGGCCAGGTGATCGAGTCGGAGGTCGGCGGCTAGTCCGGCCGAGGTGCTGATGAGCGACCTTTTCTCGCGTGCCGGCCTCGACAAGGCGGTGGACCGCCCGCTCGCGGATCGGATGCGCCCGGAGCGCCTCGAGGATGTTGCGGGGCAGGGCCACCTCATCGGCCCGGAAGGGGCTCTGACGCGCTACCTCGCGAGTGGCTCGCCAGGGTCGTTGATCTTTTGGGGACCGCCCGGCACGGGAAAAACCACGGTCGCCCGCCTCATGGCCGGTGCCACCAAGCTCGATTTCGTTCAGGTTTCCGCGATTTTTTCCGGCGTCGCCGAACTCAAGAAGCTGTTCGAGGAAGCGCGCGGGCGCCGGATCGTCGGACGCGGAACCCTCCTGTTCGTGGACGAAATCCACCGGTTCAATCGCGCCCAGCAGGATAGTTTCCTGCCTGTCATGGAGGACGGCACCATCGTCTTGGTCGGGGCGACGACCGAAAATCCCTCCTTCGAATTGAACGGCGCCTTGCTGTCGCGCGCGCGGGTTCTCGTGTTCCGGACCCTCGATGAGGCGGCGCTGGCCTCCTTGCTCGAACGCGCCGAAATGCTGGAGAAAAGACCTCTGCCGCTCACGCCGGAGGCTCGCGAAACGCTGCTGCGCCTGGCGGATGGCGACGGGCGGGGAGCCCTCAACCTGGCAGAGGACGTCTGGCGCTCCGCCAAGAAGGGCGAAGTCTTCGACAGCGCACAGCTCGTCGACGCCGTCCAGCGACGGGCGCCGCTCTACGACAAGACCCAGGATGGCCACTACAATCTGATTTCGGCTTTGCACAAATCGGTACGCGGTTCGGACCCCGACGCGGCGCTGTATTATTTCGCCCGCATGCTGGACGGCGGCGAGGACCCGCTGTTCCTGGCGCGACGCCTCGTGCGGATGGCATCGGAGGACATTGGCCTCGCCGACCCCCAGGCTCTCGTCATCGCCAACGCGGCCAAGGACGCTTACGATTTTCTCGGCAGCCCAGAAGGCGAACTCGCCATTGCCGAAGCGGTCGTCTATCTTTCGACGGCACCGAAGTCCAATGCGGTCTACACGGCCTTCAAGGCTGCCACCCGTTTGGCCAAGGACCATGGCTCGCTGCTCCCGCCGAAGACCATCCTCAACGCGCCCACCAAGGTGATGAAACGCGAGAACTACGGCGTGGGCTATCTTTACGACCACGACCAGCCGGACGCCTTCTCGGGCCAAAACTACTGGCCTGAGGCCTTGGGCCGCCAGGAGCTCTATCGTCCGACCAACCGCGGCTTCGAGCAGAAACTCACCGATCGGCTGGAAGCCTGGAAGGCGCTGCGCCGGGAAAAACGCGGCGAATAGGCCGTTATCGAAAACGGCGGCCACTTGATCCGGCCGGTCCGATGACCACGTAAGCTTCATCAGGCGAGTTTCGGCCAGCTCCGAACGGGTACGATTGCGAGCTTACGCACCTGGGCTGCGGGGCCGCTGGACGGCCACGATGGGGCGGCGTAGATTCAAAAAAGGGACCGCTCCTAAGAGTCCAAGCCTAGCTAGGAAGAAACGCTCAACTCCGACGAGCTCGATGATCTGTCGCGCCCCGGCACATGGTGGGTGGCTCGCATGGCCAGCACATACGAAAGCCATTTGAAGTTCTTTGCTAAGCTTTATACGGCTGTGACCGTATGTGTCGCCCTGTTTGGGCTCGGAATCATAGGATACCAATGCTTCTCATGGCTGCATGATGGCTATTGGACCGAACTGCCCCTTAGGAAATTCATATCACAAAGTCTCAGTTTGCACTGGGGAAGTGCAAGAGGGCTTGAAAATATTTGGACCTCGTTGCTTAATATTCCCACCGGATTGACAGTTCTTGTAATTGGTATTTGTGGGCTGCCCTGGGCTATCAAAATGTTCGTTGAGGCTGACCAAAGGCAAGCTGTCCAAACCCAAGGTTGGCCAGAACGAGAAAGTCCTAAACCCATCCCCTTGGTCCTGATCCCCTCTGAAGGTGTATCAGCGAGTTTCGAGTCATTTCCGCCCAGGGGAAACCGTCCGAGTCCTCGTCCAACATCGTCATTGGGAAGCACACAGGAAGCGCTTGGCCGCGAACAGTGGGGCAAAAGATCCCCCCGGGAGGAGGTCACTCGAAGCTCAGTGTACGAAAACAAGGACAGCCTGGCGCCGGCCTTCGTGGCGCAGATCGGCAGCAAGTACGAAAGGGCGGGGCTCGGCCGGCAAGAACTTGAAGCCGGGTTGCGGGACGACACGCTCGGCGCACTCTGGCAACGCTCGTGGATCGACCGGGACAGGGTTGAGAAGGCGCTCGAACTGAAGCGGATCGTGGTGGCGATCGATCCGGCTGTTTCGTTAGGCGAGGACGCTGACAAGCCCGGGATCGCTGTGGCTGGCATCGATGGCGCCGGCCACGGCTACGTAGCCACATCGGCCCATTCTTC
>JBBPYT010000359.1:0-6525 GCA_038199665.1 Hyphomicrobiales bacterium | reverse complement strand
CTCCACGTCGATCTCGTCCGCGAGATCCCGGAAGCCCAGAAGCCTCGCCAGATCCCTATCGGCAGCCGCGGCCCCAAGGTCGTCGAAGCCAAGGTGGAATCCAGGCAGGCCGCATAATTCGCCGGACGTTCGACCAACCCTTCGAGGGCGCCTTTCGCGAGGCGCCCTTTTTTCTGCTGGGTCACCGGGGCCGCCGGGTCAAGGTGAACCGCCCCGAGTTCTGGTCGGTCATGCAGATCGCGATGATGCGGGTTTTCGGCACCAGCTATCCTATCCCGTCAACTTGTGGCCCGTTCGCACGGGATCAAAGGACGCCGTGACACGCACCTCGGGCTTGAGCGCTTGCCATCGCACCAGGAACGGTCTCGTGGATCACGGGCAGGCAACAATGGCGCGCTCCGCGAGCTTCACACCGAAGTCACTGCCCGGCGACATGTTGGTGAAGAACGATTCGGAGAGTTTCTGATTGTCGCCGGTGTCGAGCGGCTTCGGCTTTGAAATGCTCGACGAGCAACCGCTCGGCGCTGAGACCAGCCCGATCGGAGCCGTTTCGTCGAGTGAAAACGCCACGAAATAGGTCGGATCGTAGACCAGCAGGGTGAAGACCCTCGACGCGCTCGCCGGGGTTTTCAGCGGCAGCGTGAAATGGAGCGTAACGAGCTTGTCGTTGCCCTCCTCACTCCAGTAGTCGATAGGCTCGTCGAACTCGCTTTCCTTGCCTCCAGCCTTGACGACCGTGAAAAACTTGAACTCGGCGAGCGACTCGACATTGGTTTTGGCGAGCGGGGCCAGCTGTTCTTTGGTCAGAACCTGCCCCGCCGGGCCCAATCCCTGGATGATGAATGCCGAGTACATGTCGTCGAACTTCCAGGTATGGCGAACGGCGCTCACCAAGCCATCGGGCGAAAAGATCAGCTCCTCCTTGGCCGTGACGAACACATGCGGGTGAGCACTTGCCATCACAGGAGGCAGGCAAATCAGAGCAGAAAGGATTGCAGTCCAAAGCAGCGAGGTTGGGCACGAGGGCATCCGTAGCATTCCTATCGCCGACCCGTTCTGAGCGGGGGTTGTGGCCTTTGGCTAGTGGAAAGGCCGCCTGACGCCGATCCGACGCAGCACGGCATCCTTGAGCACGAAGTGGTGCCAGATAACGGCCGCGATGTGGACTGCCACAAGCCCGAGCAGGAGCTTGAACAAGATCACATGCGCCGCGCTGATCGGCCACCAGATGTAGGACGCGATGGCACCCGTGGTGCCTTCGGCGATCAGAACGACATAGAAGCCCGCATGCACGAAAGCGGCGGCCCGAACCGCCAGCCCCTTTGCGCTACGCCCGGCCGGAACGGGAGCTCCGGCCCACAGCCGGTATGCCAGCCGCCCAATCATGAGCGCGACCAAAGTTAGTCCCAGCTTGTTGTGCAGGTTGTGCAGCACGAGATCGGTCGGGTTCTGCCGCTGGCCGATCATGTGAATGCCGTGCGTCCGGACGATCGCCCCGCTGGTGCTGTACTGCGCGATGATAAGCGCGACAACGACCCAGTGCAGGGCGATTTGCACCCGAGTATAGGCCACAGGCCGTTCCGGCCGGCGACGGAACGTGATCCGGGGAATTGAACCGGATGTCGTGCCCGTACGCGTCGCCATCCTGGCTGCAGGGGCCCGCCCGGACGAGCAGAACCAGCTTTTCTTACGACTCACTTGCCGTTCTTGGCCAGCCATGACTTCATTTGGCCGATCTCTGTTTCCTGCGCCTTGACGATCTCGCCGGCCATTTTGCGCAGCATCGGGTCCTTGCCGTACTGCAATTCCACCTTGGCCATGTCGATGGCGCCCTGGTGGTGCGGCATCATCATCATGACGAAATCCTTGTCGGTATTGCCGGTCGGCTTCACGTCCATGTCCTTCATCATCCTTTGCATGGATTCGTTGAATGCCTTGTCGGCCGGACTGCTGTTTGCCCCCTTGTTCGCATCCTCGGCCATGGCCAAGGCCGGGGCTGCCACGAGGGCCAGGACGGCCAAAGTCGATCGAAGTTTCATGCTGCGTTCTCCTGTTCGTCGGTGCATTGCAAGGCCGTACCCTGCGGGCCAGGGAATCCGGCCCGGTCCCATTGATATTTCCTTTTAGTCGAGACGAACGGTCTTCAGCCGGAGCGCATTGCCGATGACGCTCACGGACGAGAGCGCCATGGCCGCAGCGGCCAGCATGGGGGAGAGGAGAAGGCCGAACAATGGGTACAGAATGCCGGCCGCGACCGGCACGCCCACGGCGTTGTAGACGAAGGCGAAGAACAGGTTCTGGCGGATGTTGGCCATGGTCGCTTTGGACAGCTGCCGCGTGCGCAGGATGCCGGTGAGGTCGCCCCTGAGCAGGGTCACGCCCGCGCTCTCGATGGCAACGTCCGTACCCGTGCCCATAGCGATGCCGACATCCGCGGCAGCCAGTGCCGGAGCATCGTTGATGCCGTCGCCGGCCATGGCGACGACCCGCTTTTCCCTTTTCAGGTCTTCGACAAATCTGCCCTTGTGCTCGGGCAACACGTCGGCCTCTACTTCCGTGATGCCGAGGCGCCGGGCTACGGATTCAGCGGTGGTGCGGTTGTCGCCCGTGAGCATGACGACGCGGAGGCCCTGCCGGCGCAGCGCTGCCAGGACCTCGGCGGTATCCGCTTTGATCGGATCGGCCATGCCGATGGCTCCGGCCAGACGCTGGTCCACGGCAACGAAGATCACCGTGGCGCCATCTTTCCGCAACGTTTCGGCCGCCTCGGCGAGCGGGCCTGCGTCGATCCCCTGTTCCTTGAGGAAACGCGCACTTCCGATGGTCACGCCTCGACCTTCAACCGTCCCGACCGCGCCCTTGCCGGTCGGTGCATCGAAATTTTCGACGGAGGGCAAGCGGATGCCTGTTTTCGACGCGGCTTCGACGATCGCCCGGGCGAGCGGGTGCTCACTCGCATGCTCGACCGAAGCCGCCAAGCGCAAGACGTCCTCTTCCGTCCACCCGACGTCTGGCACGATCGCCGTCACGGCCGGTCGCCCTTCAGTCAGCGTGCCGGTCTTGTCGACGACCAGCGTATCGACCTTCTCCATCCGCTCGAGGGCTTCGGCGTTCCGGATCAGCACTCCCGCCTGCGCGCCTCGTCCCACGCCCACCATGATCGACATGGGCGTGGCGAGCCCGAGCGCACAGGGACAGGCGATGATCAGCACCGACACGGCCGCGATGAGTCCGTAAGCCAAGCGGGGTTCAGGACCGAAGGCAGCCCAGGCAATGAAGGCCAGGACCGCCACGGCCAGGACCGCGGGCACGAAGTAGCCCGAGACCTGGTCCGCCACCCGCTGGATGGGCGCGCGACTCCGCTGCGCTTCGGAGACCAGCTGGACGATCTGCGCCAGCACCGTGTCCCGGCCTATCTTGTCGGCCCGGACGATGAGGCTGCCGGACTGGTTGAGCGTGCCCCCGATGGTCGGATCGCCGACCGCTTTGGCGACCGGCATGGATTCCCCGGTGACCATGGACTCGTCGACCGAGCCCTGACCTTCGAGCACCAGGCCGTCGACCGGGATCTTTTCTCCGGGCCGCACCCGCAGGCGCTCGCCAACCTGGACTTCGTCCAGCGGCACCTCCTGTTCCGTACCGTCGGGTGCGAGGCGTCGCGCCGTCTTGGGCGCGAGATTGAGAAGGCCCCGAATGGCGCCGCTCGTGCTGTCACGGGCGCGCAGCTCGAGAACCTGGCCGACCAAGACCAGCACCGTGATCACGGCCGCGGCTTCAAAATAGACCCCGACTGCGCCGTCGTGCTCCCGGAATGCCGCCGGAAACATGCCGGGCGCCACCGTCGCGATCACGCTATAGGCCCACGAAACCCCCGTGCCGATCGCGATCAGCGTGAACATGTTGAGGTGACGCGTCACCAGCGACTGCCAGCCGCGCACGAAAAACGGCCAGCCGGCCCAGAACACGACGCTGGTGGCGAGCCCAAGCTGCAGCCAATTCGAGGCTTGCCCACCGATCAGGCGGTCGATGTCGAACAGATGCGCCCCCATGGCGAGCGCGACTACTGGAATCGTGGCGATGGCGCCGATCCAGAGCCGCCGTGTCATATCGATCAGCTCATGATTCGGTCCCGCTTCCGCCGTCATGAGCATGGGCTCGAGCGCCATGCCGCAGATGGGACAGGCGCCGGGACCTATCTGTTGGATTTCGGGATGCATCGGGCACGTGAAGAGCGTGCCGGCGGGCACCGGCTCCGCCCGGCGTTCCTCGAGGGACAAATATCGGGCCGGGTGCGCCAGGAACTTGGTCCGACAGCCGGCCGAGCAGAAGTAGTACGGGTGCCCGTGGTGCTCGGCCCTGTGGGCCGTCTTGTGCGGATCCACCGACATGCCGCACACCGGGTCAATCACCAGGTGGAGCGACGACCCCTCACGAGCCGCCGGCGTGTGTTTGCCGTGATCGCCGCCGCCGTCGTGCCCGGGGGTGTGCGGTTCGCGTGCCTGATGGTCCATCGGTTCGGTCCCTCTCCACCTGTTGTGCACCTTCCCACCTTGGCAAGGTCAAGCGGAAATGGAGTGCGCGTCATGCATAGCGGTCATGCCGCTGCGAAGTCCGGCGTCACGGCGAAGATAGTCCGTCGCCACGAAGTGAGCGGCGTCGTTAGTCGCCCAATCGGCCGGCCAGCAATTGCTGCGGTGATGATCCGGCAGGCGCGCATCGGCTGCCCCGCGCTCGCGATCCCACCATCGAACGCGTTCGCCAGTTGCCAACGCTCTGGAGCGATCGGAACCGTTGTAGCTCGGGCTCAAGTTCGCCTTGCGAGCGGCCCTAGATAGGATGAGTTCAGCGGTCCGCGAGGTTTCGCGTGGCCGCGGCGCCTCGACGCCGCCCGAAAGGTGACCCGACCTCCCGGGAACGATCGAGATCCCTGACTTCGTCGCCTGCACCCTGTCGCGCGGCTGGGTGTCGATCCGGAGTTCAATCCAGCGGTGCGACCGGCACATCGCCCGATTTCGCCGGCACCTTTGGGGCAGGCGTAAGGGGCGGCGATGCCGGCGCGGCAGGCGCTCCCGTCACGGTTCCGGGAACGACTCTCGGGGCTGATGCGGCGGCGCTCGCCTTCGGGGCTTCCTCCGGATGCCGCTCGGGCTTGGGCTCTCCACCCGGAATCGCCAGCGGATCGGACATCTTCGTCGTCGTCGTCGGCGGCGTTGCCGGGCTCGGCGCAGAGACGCTCGGCTTCTCGGGCGTATCGATCGGCCGGCTGGCGGTCGTCGTCGACGGTTCGCTTGGAATGCGCAGAGGATCCCTCAGCTTCGGCCGCGGCAGGTTGTGGTCCGGCGCGGCGTCGCGCGGCGAGGTTGCTGACTGATCGGGCGTACGGTCGACCACGCGCGGACGCAGCGGCCTCACGACCTTCGGCACGGAACGCGGCCGAACGGGCTCGACCGCCGTCTCGTCGCGATTGCCGTAACTTGGGTCGCCGACGTTCGGGATCGAGGCTGGCGGAAAGAGGTCGCCGCGGTCGGCGCGCTCCGTGGGTTGCTCGAAGTCCGGCCGCGGCTGCGCAACGGCGTTGCGGGGCATCTGGCTGGGAGCGGCGAGAAGAAAACGCTGTAGGATTTCGGCATCGGCAGCCGCGACGATCAGCCTTTCGCGCCGGCCGCGACGGTCCACCACATCGGCGACGAAAACGGCGCCATTGCGCCGGAGCGGCGCAATGAGGCGGTACCCGCGCTCGGAAATCGACCGATAGACTTGACCGGCACCCATGCCTCCCCAGCCACCGCCGCCGCCCCAGCCACCGTCCCAGCCTCCGCCCCAACCGCCGAAAAATTGGGCCTGGGCGGCGTTCGGTAGCAGGGCGCCTCCGAGCCCCAAACCGATCACGGCGGCAGGCAGAATGCGTTTCGCCACGCGGCCGAGCTTCCTTCTCCAAAGACCACGCATCGACGCCTCTCCATCCTTAGCGGCTTTCCGCAGGCAACCTGAGCATTCTAATGCGGCAAGTCTTCGACCGGCTTTTTGTTCCGGCCGCCCGTTTCCCTGGACGGTCGGATCTCGACCGTAGGGTCTACGCTGCGGGAAGCGTCCTTGCTGGGCTTCGCGAGCTGAATTGGGCATGAACGACCGAGGTTGATCTTGCGACCTCGATGCATCGGTCGACCGCTTCGTCCGGTGTTTCGAACGAACACACGAACCGCGCGAACACCTCGTCGGCCGAGGGCTTTTCGGGTTCGGCCAGCGAACGCGTGCTCCACCCATGATAGCGGGCCCCCGCGGCCCGAAGAGCCTCGTCGACGTGGCGCGGCAGTATGGCGAAGACCTCGTTGACCTCGCTCGGCCAAGGACAGCGCAGACCCGGCAAGGCCGTCAAGCCGCGGGCCAAGCGGGCGGCGCTGCGGTTCGCCCGCCTGGCGAGATCGAGCCAGTGACCGTCCGTCAGATAGGCGCTCATCTGCGCGCCGAGGAGGCGCCCTTTGGACACTGTATGGCCGCCACGCTTGCGCCGGAACAGGAAATCCT
>JBBPYT010000358.1:0-7919 GCA_038199665.1 Hyphomicrobiales bacterium | reverse complement strand
CGTTGGGGTCGAGCGGCCGGGGTCGAGCGGCCGGGCTTGACCGGCTTTACCAACGCTCCATGTATCAGAAGCTGTTCTTGCGCTCGCGTAGCTCGGCAAAGACCGTTGCCGGGTCCGCACCTGGCAACCCGATCGCTTCCTTGATCTCCAGGTTTTCGGCCCTGAGGAACGGGTTCGTCGCGAGTTCGAGGGCGATCGTGGTCGGCACGGTCGCTCGCCCTTCGGCACGCAAGACTTCGACCTCGCGGGCCCGCTGCTTGAGAAGGTCATTGGTCGGATCGACCGTCAGGGCGAATTTGGCGTTCGACTGGGTATATTCGTGCCCGCAATAGACTTGCGTCTCGCCGGGCAATTGCGACAGCTTCAGCAACGAGTCCCACATCGTGCCCATGGAAGTTTCCAACACGCGCCCGCAACCCAGGGCGAAGAGCGTATCGCCGGCGAAGAGCGCATCGTCTTCCTCGAACCAGTAGACGATGTGGCCCGCCGTATGGCCCGGCGTCTCGATGACCTTCGCTCGGAGATCGCCGACGGCGACGGTATCGTTTTGGGCGACAGCGCGATCGACGCCGCCGATCCGGGCCGCCTCCCGGGCGGGCGCAACGATGCGCGTCTCCGGAAAGCGTGCTTTCAGGCCCGCGATGCCGCCGATGTGATCGGCATGGTGATGAGTGACCAGGATATCCGTCAGACGCCAGCCCTGCTTGTCCAGGGCGGCCAGGACCGCCCCGGCATCCGGTGCGTCGATCGCCGCCGTAGCACCCGTGCTCGAATCATGAACCAGGACGCCGTAATTGTCGCTCAAGCAAGGGAACTGGTAGAAATGGGCAGTCATGCTCAGCCTCGAGGGTGGAGTGGGCGGGGACGCTAACCGAAGCGGCATCGGGAAGCAAAAGTGCCGTTCCGCTTCATTCGGGCGCAATATCGGGGCCGGCGTTAGGCGGCCTCACGGCGTAATCATCGCGCGCTCGACGAGATCGTGCCCAAGCTTCAGGCGCTTCGTTTCGAGATAGCCGGCATTGTGGGGATTGGGCCCGACGCGCAAGGAAACCCGCTCGCTGACTGCGATCCCGTAGCGCTCGAGCGCCGTAGCCTTGCGGGGATTGTTCGACAAGAGCCGAAGCCTGCCGATGCCGAGCGACTGGAGGATTTGCACCGCCACGCCGTAGTCCCGGAGGTCCGCCGCAAAGCCGAGTTCGACATTCGCCTGGACGGTGTCGCGGCCGAGATCCTGCAAGGCATAAGCACGGATCTTGTTCACGAGGCCGATGCCCCTGCCCTCCTGGCCGCGCAAATAGACCACCACGCCGCCGGCCGGATTTTCCGCGACGAGCTTGAGACTGCGCCGGAGCTGGTCGCCGCAGTCGCAGCGCAACGAGCCCAGCGCATCGCCCGTGAGGCATTCGGAGTGAACCCGGACGAGCGGATCCTCGCCGAGCGGGCCATGGATCAACGCAAGATGTTCGCTGCCATCCAGGAGGCTGCGAAAGGCTCGCACCTCGAGCGGCACGTCGGCATAGATGGAGGGGAGGCGGGCCGAGGCAGCGGATTCCACGATGGTTTCGTTCGCCAGGCGATGCGCAACCACATCCTGGACCGTAAACACAGGCAGGCCGTGGCTTTTGGCGAAATCGTCAAGTTCGTTCCGCCGGGCCAATAGGCCACCCGGCAGGCCAAGCGCCCTCGAAACCGCCACTTGCGCGCGACCGGCCATGCGCAGGACGTCGATCGCGCCCTCGGCCCGGCCGGCGCGACCGAGCACCCCACCCGCTGCCGCCCGGCGCGGGACAATCCCAAGTGCCGCAAAATCGCGGCTCGAACTGCGTCCCGCGACCGCGGCCTTGATGAAATGCGCCTGCCTTTCGGCGAGAGGCGTCGAATCCAAACCCTCCCCCGCACTGGCCGGAACAGCCGAACCGCTGCCGGCTCCGCCGTCCGTAGGCTCGAGTCCCACCCGATCGGCATGGTGGCTCTCGAAGATCAGGTCGGGCGCGCCGCGGCCCCTTTCCAAAAGGATGCGGAAAGTGTCCGGTGAGGCCAGGTCCGCGGCCAGTACGAGGTCGCCTTCACCCTCGCGGTCCTCATCCGCCAGGATCGCCACACCGCCGGACCGTAGCTGCTCGACCGCTTCGTCAAGACGCGACATGAACTCTCCAACTTTCGGACCGGGCATCATGCGCCGGAACCATCCTGATTGCGGCGGGTAAATTCGACATGGCGCACGGGGCCGTACGCCCGCCGGCGGATCTCGGCCTCGTCCGCGAGACCGCCCGCGTGCTTCCGGATGATCACGTGTTCATCCCAAAGGTCGCAGTCAAGCACGCTCTCCGTGACGCGCGGCCCTGCCTCGACCAGGACCTCGAGCATCCCTTCCCGTCCCAATTGATCGAGAGCCGTCTCGAGGTCCTGCTCGATCGAAACATCGAATCCACGCTCCGCCGCGCCGGCGATGTAGGACGGGGATACACGCCCACGACGGTCCAGCACCGCGAGGCGGCGACGCTTGCCCGGATGATCGACGAGGTGCCGTACGGTGAATTCGGGTTGATCGGCCAGGATCGTTCCCGAGCCGGTCAGAATGGCATCGGCGCGTTTGCGCAAAGCGTGCGCGAAGGTCAGCGAATCTGGGGAAGTGAAAGTCTTGCGGCCCGGCGGCGGGATCATCGAGCCTTGACGATCGAGAGCCTGTTTGACGGTCACCCAAGGCTTCCCGGAAAGGATCCGCTTGGCAAACGGTGCCACGAGCGAGCGACATTCGGCTGCAAGCTCGGCTGCTGTCGGGTCGGAACAGGCCGCGAGCTCGATCACGTCCAATCCGGCGACACGCAGTCGCGCCGCGCCGCCCCCGGCGCGCGGGTTGGGATCCGTCGATCCGAACCAGACCGTCCTGGCGGGTGTCCCCAGGATCGCCTCCGCGCAGGGCGGCGTGCGACCCCAGTGATTGCATGGTTCGAGGGTGACGACGACGGTGCGGATTCGATCGATCGTCGCCTGCCGACGACAGATCGCCAAGCCTGCGGTCTCGGCGTGCGGCTGCCCAGCCCGCTCGTGTGCCGCGACCGCGAGACTTCGTCCTTCCGCGTCGAGAACGACGCAGCCGACGGGCGGATTCGGCGCGGTCGCACCTCGAAACGTCCCGGCAATGCGGATCGCCACCACAAAGGCGTTCGCGACAGAAGGGGGAAGCTGAACCTGGTTGGACGACACGGCAGACGTCGGGTGCAAAGGCGCGGTCTTCGTTGCAAATGTCGGCAGGCAGCGGATCGGAGGCCCGCGTACATCGCTGCCCGATATCGGACCCTTCGCACGAGCCGGCATTCACCTTTCGGAGGTAGTACTGCGCTTCCGTCCTCGCAAGCAGTTCGGATCGACAGCGGTCGCTCAAAGCCGGAGGGGCGGCGAAGCTGCTCGCCTGGAAAGAGCCTCGATCCCCCCTGAAACGAGCCTTGATCTCCCCTGAAAGGAGCCCCGATTTCTCCGCATCGATCCGGAGCAGCGAAGAGCTTTTCAGTCATTTGACTTCACCCGGCAACGCTTCTAACGCTGATCCGAGGCCGCTATCGCCAAAATAAAAAGAGGCGGGTTCATGTCGTTTCGTGTATCGGGCAAAAACCTCGACATCGGCAGTGCGTTGCAGGACCACGCACGGGCGCGGGTTTCGGCAATGATCGGCAAGTATTTCGATGGCCAAGTCTCCGGCCACGTGACGATAGAACCGGAAGGCTCCGGCTTCCGTGCCGACATGTTCATACATCTGACCAACGGTATCACGCTGCAGGCTGAGGGACGGGCTCACGATCCCTATGCGAGTTTCGACCAGGCGGGCGAACGCATCGAGAAGCGTTTGCGCCGCCACAAACGGCGGCTCAAGGATCGTCATGCAGCGGGCCCACCCGCAACCAACGCCGGCTCGCAACCCCCGGACACGGTGGCCAGCTACGTCATCGAGGCGCCTGGCGAGGAGGAGATCGCGCTCGACTTCCACGCCGTCGTGGTGGCGGAGAGCAAGGCGGCATTGAAAAGCTTGTCCGTCTCGGCAGCGGTGCTTGAATTGGATATGTCGGGAGCCCAGCTTCTCTTTTTCAGGCATTCCAGTAGCGCCGAGGTGAACGTTGTGTACCGACGGGCGGATGGGCATATCGGTTGGATCGATCCTTCCGGTGCCCCTGATGGAGCGTCCGACCGACCTTGAATTGGTGCCGACCGACGACCCGCAGCCGGACGTCCGCTCGCCGCACCGTGGGTGCCCGAATATGCGAGCCAATGGATCCAAGACCTCTATGCCGCTGAACGATCTCATCACCGCGGATGCGATCCTGCCGGCATTGCGAGTGAAAGCAAAGAAATCAGCCCTGCAGGAGATGAGCGAGCGGGCCAGCGCGGTCTCTGGTCTGCAGGCCAGGGAGATCTACGATGCGGTTTTGCAGCGCGAGCGACTCGGATCGACCGGCGTGGGCAACGGCATCGCCATACCGCATGGCAAGTTGACGTCCTGCACCAGGATCTTCGGGGTTTTCGCACGGCTGGAGCGTCCGATAGAGTTCGAAGCCCTTGACGGCGAACCCGTCGATCTCATGTTTCTCTTGGTAGCTCCGGAGGCTGCAGGTGCGGACCATCTGAAGGCATTGGCGCGCGCTGCGCGGGTGCTCCGCGAACCCCGGATCGTCGCCAAGCTGCGCGCCACGCGCGACTCGTCCGCGTTGTTCGGTGTCTTGACGGAGATGCCGACGACGAACGCCGCCTGATCCGGGCGCCTTCGCGGCGATCTGCCGGTCGCGACTTGCCGTCGGTCAGTTCCGCCATTGCCGAGCGGCATAATCCAGCGCATAGCGCGACGGATCAGCGGCTATCGCGGCCATGCCGCCGAGAACCGAGTCTGCCTGCACGATCAGCCTTGTCGGGATCTGGCGCGCCAAACCGGCCACCGGGTCCTTGCCCTCGAAGGCTGCCCTGAAGGCGACTGCATCCACGAGATCGGCGATACGCGGCAAGATCCCGCCGGCCAGTGTGACCCCGCCGGTCGATTTGAAGGTGATCGCGATATCGCCGGCGAACCGCCCGATCAGCCTCCAGTAGACCGCGACGGTGTGGGCTGCCTCGCTGTCTCTGGCGTCCAACGCGGTGGCGACGACGTCGGCTGCAGTGATCGTCGGCGAGGCCGGCGTGCCGAGCGCGGCGAGTCGAGCGCGATGCAGGCGTTCCAGCCCCGCTCCCGACAGCACGCTCTCCGTCGTGATGCGGTCGTGGGCGCGCTCGAGATAAGGCCAGAACGCGGATTCCTCTTCGGTTTCAGGCGCAAAACCGATATGGCAGGCTTCGCTGGCCAAGGCGAGGAGCCGATTGTCGTGCTCGACCAGGCACGCGATGCCGAGGCCGGTACCCGGGCCAAGGATCGCGCGCGGTCCGGCATCCACGGCAAGCTCCGGGCCGATCGAGCGGACCCAGGAGGGGTGTATTGCGGGCAGCGACAAAGCCTGGGCTTCGAAGTCGTTGAGCAGCAATCCATTGTCGAGACCGAGCAACGCCGTCATCTGCGGACCGTCGAGCACCCATGGAGCATTGGTCAGCTTCAGGCGGCGGCCTTCAACCGGGCCGGCACCGCAGGCCAGGACGGACCGGGGGCGCACCGCTTCCCCGGCCGTAGCGGCGGTAATCGCCTCCCCAAGGCCAGGAAAGTTCCCCGTCAGCAGGTGCGGAAGACGGCGGAGCGGCTCCTTCGGGTGACCCTGAATCGCTACCCGGCAGTTCGTGCCGCCGACGTCGCAAACAACAACTGGAAAAGGGAACAGCAACCGAACCTCCAAGGCTGTCGACCCTCGGATTCAGCCGGACGCGGCGACGCTGTCAATGGGTGCGACTCAGGGCTCGACCGTAGCAGCCCTATGGTCGAGGGTGCTTGCAACTGAGCCCGGATTGAGGTGAATGATCCTGGGCCGAACACTATGACGGTCAGCCGGTGCGGATCCGGGCGCCTCCGGCCGACATCAAGGACGATAAGGCATGGCACGCAGTAAAATCGCATTGATCGGGGCCGGACAGATCGGCGGCACCCTCGCCCTCCTCGCCGGATTGAAGGAGCTCGGAGACATCGTTCTCTTCGACATCATCGAAGGTACTCCGCAGGGGAAAGCGCTCGATCTTGCCGAATCCGCGCCTGTCGAGGGTTTTGATGCCCAACTCACAGGCGTCAACGATTATGCCGGACTTGCCGGTGCCGACGTGGTCATCGTCACGGCAGGCGTGCCGCGCAAGCCAGGCATGAGCCGCGACGACCTTCTGGGCATCAACCTCAAGGTCATGGGAGCGGTCGGCGCCGGCCTCAAGCAGCACGCACCCGACGCATTCGTGATCTGTATCACCAATCCGCTGGACGCCATGGTATGGGCGCTACAGAAGGCCTCGGGCTTGCCGGTCCGCAAGGTCGTCGGCATGGCGGGCGTGCTCGACTCGGCCCGGTTCCGCTATTTCCTTTCTCGGGAATTCGATGTCTCCGTCGAAGACGTCACGGCTTTCGTGCTGGGAGGCCACGGCGATGACATGGTGCCGCTCATCCGATACTCGACGGTGGCCGGCATTCCCCTGCCCGACCTGATCAAGATGGGTTGGACCACCCACGAGAAGATCGATGCCATCGTGGAGCGCACCCGCAAGGGCGGTGGCGAGATCGTCAACCTGCTGAAGACGGGCTCCGCCTTTTACGCGCCGGCCGCTTCGGCCATTGCCATGGCGGAAAGCTATCTTAGGGACAAAAAGCGCGTGCTTCCCTGCGCGGCCTATCTCGACGGAGAATATGACGTGCACGGCATGTATGTCGGCGTTCCCGTGGTGATCGGCGCGGCGGGCGTCGAACGTATCCTCGAGATCGAGATGAGCAAGCCGGAACGCCACATGTTCTCCAAATCGGTCGCTTCCGTGCAGTCGCTCGTCGAGGCCTGCAAGGCGATCAACCCGGCCTTCGCCGGCTGAGCCCTGAAATTCGGCGATCCAGGAAATCCCATGAACGTTCATGAATACCAGGCCAAGGCGATCCTGAAGGAATTCGGAGTTCCGGTCTCGCGCGGCGTCGCCATCACGCAGAGTTCGCAGGCCCGGAGAGCAGCGGACGAGCTCGGCGGCCCTCTTTGGGTCGTCAAATCCCAGATTCACGCCGGCGGACGCGGCAAGGGCAGGTTCAAGGAGCCTGGAGCCGGTGAAATGGGCGGCGTCCGGCTGGCCCGTTCGGTCGCGGACGTCGAAAAATTCGCGAGGGAAATGCTCGGGGCGACCCTCGTCACGGTCCAAACCGGAGCGGCGGGCCGCCGGGTCGGTCGACTCTATGTAGAAGAAGGGTCTGAGATCGCCCAAGAGCTCTACCTGTCCGCTCTGGTCGATCGTGCAACCTCGCGGGTCTCGTTCGTGGTTTCGACGGAAGGAGGCATGGACATCGAGGAGGTCGCGCACAGCACGCCGGAGCGCATCCATACGATCTCGATCGATCCGGCAACCGGCGTCATGCCGCATCACGGCCGGACGGTGGCCCGGGCACTCGGCCTCACCGGCGACCTGGCCAAAGGCATCGACCGGCTCCTGCGGCAGCTCTACGCGGCCTTCACGGCCAAGGACATGGATCTGCTCGAGATCAACCCGCTGGTCATCACCAGGTCGGGCGAGTTGCTTTGCCTTGACGCCAAGATGTCGTTCGACGGCAATGCGCTCTACCGCCATTCCGACGTCGCCACATTGCGCGACGAGGCGGAGGAGGATGCCAAGGAGATCGAGGCCTCGAAATACGATCTCAACTACATCACGCTCGACGGCGACATCGGTTGCCTGGTCAACGGCGCCGGCCTCGCCATGGCGACGATGGACATCATCCAGCAATACGGCGCTTCTCCGGCGAATTTCCTCGACGTCGGCGGTGGCGCCTCGCGCGAGCAGGT
>JBBPYT010000357.1:0-7195 GCA_038199665.1 Hyphomicrobiales bacterium | reverse complement strand
TGACGAGCGAGCCTCTGGCCGAAGCCAAGGCCCGTGTCGAAGCCGCCGGCGACGGCCCGTTGACGAGCATCCGGCGGGTTTAGGCCAGCCGAGGCGAAACGCACCCGCATTGACGCATCCGCGCTGCGGTCCCGCACTGATGTCACGGTCGAGAACTGTCGAACCTGATGTTGGAGGACCTGCGTCACCTGCGCGCTTTGGTCGACCGGGCCGACGAGCGCCTCACCGACATGACGCATCGAGGCGGCCGCCTGGAAACGACGGTGGCCCAAATCCATGTCGTGCTCGCCGAACACTCCGCCCGCTTCGACCGGGCCGAGGCGCGACTGTCGCGGATCGAGAAGAGGCTCGGACTGGCCGAAGCTTGACGCTCTTCAGGTTCGACCGCTACCCGCGCTCCCGTCTGGGCCGAGCCGCCAGCGCTACGGTCCAGAGCGCCCGGACGGCGTGGTTTTCGGCGAGGCGTGGCTCGCGCCGGACGAGCGCTGCGGCCTCGCCCAGCCGGGCGATCATGCGGCCCAGCGCATCGACGTTCAGGGTCGCCAACTGACGGTCCCTCGCGGCCTTGCGCCGGGCAGAAAGGCCGCCGCGGAACGGAATGGACCCACTTTCGCCGGAGCCGCTCAGCTTAGTGCGATGCAGCATCGTGGCATGGCGGATCGCGGCGCCGAGCAGCAACCCGGCATCGACCGGAGTGAGGTGCAGACGCTCGATCGCCGCGTCGAGCCCGCTCGTGTCGCCGGAAAAGGCCGCATCGATCGCATTGTCGAATGCCTGGGCCGAAGCATCGGCCACCACGGCTTCGACATCCTCCGCCATCACGGTTTTACGGCCGTGGGTGTAGAGCATCAGCTTGGCGATTTCCGAGCGGCTCGCCAAGCGGTCCGCCCCCAGCAGGGAGGCGAGTAGGGACTTGGCGTCGGGGTCGATCTCGACGCCCGCGGCCGCGGCCTCGGCATCGATCAATTGGCCGATCTCGCGCGCACCGTCGGGATAACATTCGATGGCGGCCGCATGCCGGCTTCGCTCGATCGCTTTGCGAAGCGGTGCGTCGGGCTTCAAGGCGCCGGCTTCGAGGATCACCGGGCAGGGCGAGTGAGCCGAAAGGTAAAGCTCGATCGCGGCGTTAATGTTCTTGCCGCCGACATCGACCAGGACGGCACGCCTCCCTCCAAACAGCGGCACGGTCTGGGCTTCGTCGGCGAGTCGCGGCGCATCGCGGCCGAGCTCGTCCCCCGAAAGGCGGACGAGCTGGAACGGATCGTTCGGGTCATCCACCACGGCCCTGACGATCCGGCGGACGCGTTCGCTGACCAGGCCGACATCGGTGCCGAACACCAGGAAAGCCGAGAAGTTCGCAAGATCACGCGCCAGAAAGCGCTCCGCCTCGGAGGTCTTGATCGCCACCATGGGGCGGCCCTAATCGGGCGCACCGGACGTCTTGGCGTCATTCACAGCGGAGTCCCGCGAGCCATCGCCAGGCGCAGCGCGGACCGGCAGGGCGGGTGCCCCGCCGATGGAGGCGCCGCTGGCCCCTACCGCCGCTGCATGGGGGGGAGCCGTGGCGGCCGGAAGCGGACGCGGGCTGGACAGTACCGCGGCGACCCGGGTCGTGATCTGGTCAGCCATCGTTTTGGCGTTGCGGATTTCGGCGTCGCGTGCCGCGCGGATGTTGGCGTAGCGCTGATCCGAACGGTCGTAGGTGGCGGAACTTGTGACGGTGCCCTGGGCGATCGGGGCACTGCCACCGACCGGAACCAGCTGATAATCGACGTTGGTCACCACCGAGGCGTCCTGGGCGCGCTGCGTCACGATATCCACCAAAGCGGACTGTACGGTCTCGTGCGGCGTGAGGATCAGGTGGTATTTCGGGGTGACGCTCGCTCCGGTGCCGTTCAAATTGGTGACCAGCTGGTCCTGCAGATAATGGCCGAGCAGCTCCGGCACGGGATCGACCGCGATGGCTCGCAGCTCTCCGCCGAGATTGCCGCCGACGGTCGTGTACATCGGCTGCAAACAGCCGCTGAGCCCGAGCACGGCCGTGCCCAGCGCCGAGGTGCGGAAAAGCCCTGACAACGCTCTAGACCACGACATTGACGATCCTCGACGGTACAACGATGATCTTCTTGGCGGACCGGCCTTCGAGGGCCCGCTGCACGGAGTCAAGGGCCAGGGCGCCCGCCTTGATGGCTTCCACATCGGCGTCGCGGCCGATGGTCAGATCGGCCCGCTTCCGCCCGTTCACCTGTACGGGCAAGATTATCACGTCTTCGAGCACAAGCGAACGGTTCGCTCGCGGCCAAGCGGTGGACGATGCCAGCGTCTCATGGCCGAGCGCCTGCCAGCAGGCTTCGCCGAGGTGGGGCATGAAGGGCGCGACGACCAGCACCAGAATGTCGGCGGCCTGGCGAAACGCCAGGGCCAAGGCGCTGTCCGGCCCGATCGGTTCCTCGGCCTCGGCCAGCACGGCGGACAGGCTGTTCGACAGTTCATAAATGTGCGCGATGCAGCGATTGAAGCGCAGGCGCTCGATGTCCTCTTCGACGCGGATCAGGGCCCGGTGGGCGGCTTTGAGAACGCCGAGCGCAACCGGATCGTCCGCCTCGCCCGCACCTTTGCCATCGCCGCGCTCCGCTGGCAGATTGCCGTCCGTGAGGCTCGCGAGTTCATTGACCAGGCGCCACAGGCGCTGCACGAACTTGGCTGCCCCCTGGACGCCCTCCTCGGTCCAGATGACGTCGCGTTCGGGCGGGCTGTCCGACAGCATGAACCAACGCGCCGTATCCGCCCCGTAGCCCTCGATGATGTCGTCGGGGTCCACGATGTTGAGCTTGGATTTCGACATCTTCTCGATGGGGCCGATCTCGATCGGTGCGCCCGTCGACAGAAGCCTGGCGCGGCGCTCGGCGCCCGAGCCTTCGAGGCGGACCTCCTCCGGCGATACCCAAGCGCCGTCCGGTCCGCGGTAGGTTTCGTGCACCACCATGCCCTGGGTGAAAAGGCCCGCGAAAGGCTCGTCGAGATCGAGCCAACCGACCTTGCGCATGGCGCGAGTGAAGAAGCGCGAATAGAGCAGGTGCAAAATCGCATGCTCGATGCCGCCGATATACTGGTCCACGGCGAGAAGGCGGTCGGCGACTTCGGGCGTCGTCGGCTCTTCGGTGTTCCAGGGATCGGTGAAGCGGGCAAAATACCAGGACGAATCGACGAAGGTATCCATGGTGTCGGTTTCGCGCCGCGCCGCGGCACCGCATTGCGGGCAAGGGACGCGGGTCCAGGTCGGGTGCCGGTCGAGCGGGTTGCCGGGCTCCTCGAAACTGACATCCTCCGGCAGGGTCACGGGCAAATCGGCGCGCGGCACCGGAACCAGCCCGCATGACGCGCAATGGATGACCGGTATCGGGCAGCCCCAATAGCGCTGGCGCGAGATGCCCCAGTCGCGGAGCTTGTAATTGATCTGGCGTCGCCCCTGCGGCTGGCCGCCGATCAGCACGGCTTCGAGCCGCCGGGCCACCTCGTCCTTGGCTTGCGCCACCGGCATGCCGTCGAGAAACCGGGAATTGATCATCCGGCCGTCGTCGGTGAAGGCTTCCTCGCCCACCGCGAAGCCCTCGGGGTCGACCCCGGCCGGGCAGACGACCGGCACGACGGGCAGGCCCTTGGCGCGGGCGAAATCGAGGTCGCGCTGATCGTGCGCCGGGCAGCCGAAGATGGCGCCGGTGCCGTAGTCCATCAAGATGAAGTTCGCCACATAGACCGGCAGGTGCCAGTTCGGGTCGAACGGGTGCGCGGCCCGGATGCCGGTGTCGTATCCCGTCTTCTCGGCTGTTTCGAGCGCCGCAACCGAGGTGCCCAGGCGGCGACAATCCTCGATGAAATCGGCCAGGGCCGGATCGCGCGCGGCCGCAGCCACCGCCAGCGGGTGATCGGGCGCGACCGCCAGGAAACTCGCGCCGAAGAGCGTGTCGGGCCGTGTCGTGTAGACGCGCAACTCGGTTTCGCCGGCGGGCGATGCGGCCGGGTCGAGTGCGAAGCGGACCGCGAGGCCTTCCGAACGGCCGATCCAGTTGCGCTGCATCAGCCGCACCTTCTCGGGCCATTTGTCGAGCCGGTCGAGGCCGATGAGCAGGTCTTCGGCGTAGTCGGTAATCTTCAGGAACCACTGCGTCAGCTCGCGCTGCTCGACGAGCGCGCCCGAGCGCCAGCCGCGGCCGTCGATCACCTGCTCGTTGGCCAGGACCGTATGGTCGACGGGATCCCAATTGACCTTGGATTTCTTGCGCGCCACGAGGCCCGCGTCGAGGAAGTCGAGGAACATGCGCTGCTGGTGCTTGTAATAGCTCGGATCGCAGGTCGCGATCTCGCGCCGCCAGTCGAGCGACAGCCCCATGCGCTTGAGCTGCGCCCGCATGGTCGCGATATTGTCATAGGTCCAGGCGGCCGGATGCGTCCTGTTCTGCATGGCCGCGTTCTCGGCCGGCATGCCGAAGGCGTCCCAGCCCATCGGATGGATGACGTTGAAGCCCTTGGCCCGGCGATAGCGCGCCACGACGTCGCCCATCGCGTAGTTCCGCACATGGCCCATATGGATGCGGCCGGACGGGTAGGGAAACATTTCGAGAACGTAGTATTTCGGCCGAGGGTCGTCGTTGGACGCCGTAAAGGCGCCCTGCGCCTCCCAGACCTTCTGCCAGTGGCGTTCGGCCTCGCCTGCATGGTAGCGATCGGTAAACATATCCTGCCGTATTTGCGCGGAAAAACCCGCATCCTGGGCCCGGCGGCAGTGAGCATGAAATGGGTTAAGGGGTCAATTACGCCTGCATTGCCTGAGCCAGGACGTCACTTCGCCGCATCGAAGTCTTTCACCAGCCTTTTTCGGCGCCAGGGCGCGCCCACTGTCGGAACAACAATCGTTCCACCTTGGCGGGAGGCGCACGCGAAAGCCGGACCAGCACGGTCGGCCAGTGCCGGCGGTGCTCCGTGATGTAGAAAAGGCCGGGGGGCCAGGTCAGCGCCGTCCTGCAGACATCCTCGAAGGTCATCCGCACCTTTCTCAGGCTCAGCGTGCGGACAGTCGCTCGATCAGCGCCACGGCGGCGGCCGGAGCCTTGGGCTTGAAGCCGTTGATCATGTAGATGAACACGTCCCGGACCTTGGGCTGCAGCTTCGGTAGGCCGCCGATGCGTTCGAGATCGTCGGGAATGCCGCCTTGCAACCAGCTCTGCGCTCGCTCTGCCCAGGTGCCCAGAGCGTCGGCGGAATAGCCGGTTTCGATCGTCTCGGAGGCCCGTTGCAGGCGGGCGTAAACGAAAGGAGCAGTGACGTCGGGGATCTGGGGAAAATCCTCGCTGTCAGCCAGCACCGTGGCGATGCCGTACTGCTGGAGAAGCGCAACGAAATCGGCCACACGGAAGCTGGCATGGCGGACCTCCACCACGTGGCGGATGGGGCTGCCCTCGACGCGGTTCGGCAGCAGCTTGAGGAAAGCTTCGAAGTCCTCGGGATCGAATTTCTTCGCGGGCAGGAACTGCCAGTTGACCGGCCCAAGCTTCTCCTTCAATTCCATCACGCCGCTCTTGAAGAAGCGCTCGATCGAGGGCGCCGCCTCGGCGAGGACGCGCCGGTTGGTGGTGAAGCGCGGTCCCTTGAGCGAGAACACGAAGCCCTCCGGCGTCTCCTCGCGCCAGCGGGCGAAGCTCTCCGGCTTCTGCGAACCGTAATAGGTGCCGTTGATCTCGATGGAGGTCAGCCGCCGGCTCGCGTAGTGCAGTTGCTTTTTCTGGGCCAGTCCCTCCGGGTAGAAGGCGCCGCGCCACGGCTCGTAAATCCAGCCGCCGACGCCGACATGGATCCTCGAATTCAAGTGTGTGGGCATTCAATGGTCCCCCGGAGCCCGACCCGCGAGCGACCGGAATCATACCAAACCAGAACCGATTGCGGCAAAGACTAAAGCCCCGTGCCCGAGGGAATCGCATCGCGGCCACGGTCGGGCCCGGGTAACGGGTTCGAGGGGGTCATCACCGTCCCATGCCGCGGTTTTTGGCGGGGCGCGTTGAGCAGTCAGCGACGTATAGCCTTGGCCTTGCCGAGCGAACATGCCGGGATGTCGTCAGTCCGCAACGCATAGGCGGTGACTTCGGCGGGATCGATGTTTCCGAACTCGCCGATCCAATGATTGGCCCGGTCGGCTTCCGACGGGTTCTTGGCGAGCGCATGGCCGGTGAGGCGCGAGAGGCCGTAACCGACCACCCGGCTTTCATCATCCACGAAAACAATCCGATCGGAGAGTTTCCCGGTCGTTCCGGGGTCGAGAATCCCCTCGGCTCGCCATCCCGGATGATCCGGGTCTGAAAGCAGGAGTGCGAGGTCGTAGCGGCCAGAGCACGGGGGAACGGTCCTGGCCGAGCGGCCCGCAGCAAGAGGTCTGCCAAGCCAATCCGCCCATGAGGCCGCGAAAACCGAGGCGTGATCCTGTTTCAAGGCTTCGCGGCCATCGAAGATCGTGTCCTCGGAAGCATGAAGGCGCTGAAGCATCTCGGCATCGCCGACCCCTGCCAGGATGGCGGGACCGGCAGCTTTCCGGTCGAGATCGACGCGCGCGGCCCGAATGATGAATCGCGGTTGGCTGAGGCCGAGCAGGAGCAGCAGGACAAGTCCCATACTCATCACGCGATATTGCAATTTCTGCGCGAAGCGACGGGCATGGGCTGCGGTCACCAGCAGCAACGCCAGCCAGAATAAAAAGCTGGGAGTCGCATAGCGGCTCGATAGGGCCTGGTCGGTACCGAAGGTCCAGCGACCGAGTCCGGTCAGCACCGTGGTCGCCACGACAAAGGCGGCGATCGAGAACAGGACCAGTTCTGAGGGTACGGCACGCTCGCGGGTCCGCGACAACCTCCAGCCGAAGAGGAAAAACAGGGCCAGTCCGGCTGCGCCCAGCAGCGTGGCCGCCCTGGCGCTCCGCAAGAACAACAGGGCCCAGAGCGGATTGCCGAGTTCGGTCAGGGCATAGATGGCGACACGGTCGAGGTGAAGCAGGGCTTCGAACGGATCGGCATGAATGACGGGTGTACCATAGCCGATCAGATAAGACCCGAGCAGGGCTGCGCCGGTGGTCGCCAGAATGCCGACGTGGAGCACCGGACGACGCAGCCAGTGTGCCAGCGGGACACTCAACACCACGATGATCATGCCG
>JBBPYT010000356.1:0-6002 GCA_038199665.1 Hyphomicrobiales bacterium | reverse complement strand
TCCCGGAGGCGCAGCTGCGGGGCCTTTTTGATGAGCTGGCGGCCCTTCGGGTCGACTTGCAGCGCGGTCATGCCCTCACCTGATCGTTCTGCAGCGCCCAGAGCTTGCGATAAAGGCCGTTGGACTTGCCGAGCAGTTCCTCGTGCCCGCCGACCTCGATGATCTTCCCGTCTTCCATGCCGATGATCCGGTCGCACGGCCGCACCGCAGCGAGACGATGAGCGATAATGATTACCGTGCGGTTGCGCACGATCTGACGCATGTTGGTTTGGATGACGCGTTCGCTTTCGTAGTCGAGCGCACTGGTGGCTTCGTCAAAGATCAGAATCGGCGGATTGGTCGCCAGCGCGCGCGCTATGGCGATGCGCTGGCGCTGCCCACCCGACAGGTTCGCGCCGCGCTCCTCGATCATCGTATCGTAGCCGGCCGGCAGCTTGGCGACGAACTCGTCGGCGCCGGCGAGTTTGGCGATGGCCACCACTTGCGCGCGGGGCATGGCGGGCGACGCGAAGGCGATGTTGTCGTGGATGGTCCGGTTGAACAGCAGGTTGTCCTGGAGGACCACTCCGATGTTCGAGCGCAGCCATGCGGGATCGACCTGGGTCAGATCCGCACCGTCGAGCAACACCTGGCCGTCCTGCGGCACATAAAGGCGCTGGATGAGCTTGGTGAGAGTCGACTTGCCCGAGCCGGAGGGGCCGACGATGCCGACGACCTCGCCGGGCCTGATGATCAGCGATATCTGCTTCAGAGCGTCCGCGGATGCGGGCCGGTATCGGAACGTGACGTTCTTGAACTCGATCAGGCCACGGGGCGGCGGCAGGACGGTCCTTGCCTGAATGGACGGTTCGGCCGGAGCGTTGAGAATGTCGCCGAGCCGTTCGACGGAAACCTGCACCTGCTGAAAATCCTGCCAGAGCTGCGCCAGGCGGAGAACCGGCTGCGTCACCTGGGCTGCGATCATGTTGAAGGCTACCAGTGCGCCGATCGTCAACTCGCCGTCGATCACCGCCTTGGCACCGAACAGCATCAGCAGAGCCGTGGTGATGCGGCTGACGTATTGGACCGCATTCTGTCCGAAGGCACCGAGCAGCGTGACCAGGAACGAGGTCTTCACATAGGAGGCGAGCCGTTCCTCCCATTGCGCCTGCATGACGGGTTCGACGGCGGAGGCCTTGATGGTCTGGATGCCGACCACGGATTCGACGAGAAACTGCTGGCTCAGCGCCCCGGCGTTGAATTTTTCCCTGACCTTGTCCTGCAGTGAGGGGCGAATGAACGTCGCGATCGCCAGGTAGAACGGAATGGCGCCGACCACGACCAGCGAAAGCTTCCACGAATAGGCGAACAGAACCGCGATGAACACGAAGGTGAACAGCAGGTCGAGCGCCGAAAACAACCCCTGCCCGGTCAGAAAGGCCCGGATGTTCTCGAGTTCGCGCACTCTCGCCACGGTTTGGCCGGCGGCGCGGGTCTCGAAATAGCCGAGGGGCAATCGCAGCAGGTGACGGAACAGCCGCTGTCCCAGTTCGACATCGATCCGATTGGTCGTGTGCGACAGCGCATAGGTGCGCTGATACTGGAGAAGCACGTCGAACAGGCCGACGATCACGATCCCGACGACGAGCACGAACAGGGTCGAATACCCTTTGTGGGCCAGCACTTTGTCGACGACGACCTGGAAGAACAACGGCGTGACCAGCGCAAAGATCTGCACGAACAGCGACGCCAGCAGCACATGGGCCAAGGGCTTTCGGTAGCGCCAGATCGAAGGCAGGAACCAGCGGAAGCCGAAGCTCTTGGGATTGTAACCTTCGCCGCCGATCCGCCGAGCGAGGAGGATGAGATGCGGCTCGATTTCGGCCAGCAAATCCTCGACCGGCAATAGCCTGTCGATGCTGGTGACCGGATCGATGATCCGGAAAAGGCCGTTCGGCATGCGGCCGCCGAACACGACGAAACCGCCGTCCCGCAGCTTGGCGATGGCCGGCGCGGGGGTCGCGGCCAGGTCCTTCGCGGTGCGTCGGTTCGACGACCGGGCCTTGAGGCCGATCATCTTGCCGGCGCGAAGCAGATCGGTCACTCCGGCTTCACGGCCCAGCAAAGCTAGTTCACGCTGCAGGTGCACCGGATCCGCCGCGATCCTGTAATAGGCTGCGATCCCGCAAAGCGCGCGAAGACCGGCGTCGACCGGTTGCGCAATGTTGATAGGCACAGAAGCGTCGTTCATGGAGACAAGGACACCGGTTTCGGCACTTCACCCAACCCGCTGTTTGTGCTCCGACTTTGGTAACAGTTTGGCGCGGAACGGGCTAGTGGTCCAAGTCTGACATTTGGTACCCATGCCGAAGGTCGGCTCGGGGTGGGGAGCCGAATTGGCAAGCCGCCCAGAACTGGACGTTCGGCTCTCGCCCAAATCAGCCATTCGGAAGGCCAATCTGGGACGGCTGCTACTGACCCGAAGCTACGTCCCGCCTGAGGGCCTTAGCCAGAGGATCGGCGCTTTGTTGATACTTGCAAGTGCGCTCTTCCACGCGGGCATCCTCGGCGCTCCCTCGCGTCCGGAGTAGGACTCGGATACTCTGTGCGGGAGGTGGCTTCGGCCGACTACGGGGGGCGCAGGACAAGTATGGAGCGAAAGCTTTCTGCGATACTCGCTGCCGACGTGGTTGGCTACAGCCGTCTCATGGGCGAAGATGAAGTGGGCACGCTTTCGCAGTTGCAGAGGCTGCGTCGGGAACTGGTCGACCCCGCAATAGAAGAGTTCCGTGGCCGTATCATCAAACTCATGGGGGACGGTGCGCTCGTCGAGTTCGCCAGCGTTGTCGACGCCGTCCAGTGCGCCGCCGCGATCCAGCGCACCATGGCCGGCCATAATCAGGGCGCAGGCGAAGCACGGCAGATGCATTTTCGGATCGGTGTCAATCTCGGTGATGTTATCGTACAGGGAAGCGACATCTATGGCGACGGGGTAAACATCGCCGCACGTCTGGAGGCGATCGCCGATCCCGGCGGTATCTGCATCTCGGGCACGGCGTTCGATCAGGCGGTGCACAAGGTAGATGTCGGCTTTGCCGATCTCGGTGAACAACGCCTTAAGAACATCGCCAATCCAGTTCGCGCTTACAGGGTTCTGCTGGAGCCGGGAAAATCAGGAAAGGTCGTCGCCGCAAAGCGCCGGCTGGGCTTGTGGGCTATGATTTCGTCCGGAATTGCAGCAGTCGCGCTGTTCGTCGCCTTAGCCGCCGGCATTTTCACATGGCAAAAGGCTGCGATCCCTCAACGCCCTTCCGTCGCGGTGTTGCCATTCGAAAACCTGAGCGGTGATTACAACCAGGACTATTTTGCAGACGGCATCACCGAGGACTTGATCACCGATCTCTCCAAGCTTTCGGGTCTCGACGTCATCTCCCGGAATTCGGTATTCGCCTACAAGGGAAAGCCTCTCGTATTGGCCGATGTCGGACGCAACCTTGGTGTCCGCTTCGTTGTTGAAGGCAGTGTCCGGCGGACCGGCGATCAACTCCGCCTCAATGTTCAGCTCATCAACGTAGCAACCCGAGGCAATCTGTGGGCCAATCGCTTCGATCGCGGCACGGCGGGCGTGTTTGCCATCCAGGACGAGATGATTCGCGGCATCGCCAAGGCACTTGGCGTGCAGGCTTCGACGGCAGAAAGCGAGCGAATGGCCCGTCCGCCGACCGCCAATCTTGAGGCCTATGATTACTTTCTGCGCGCCGAGCAGGCTGCAAGGACGGGCGAGCGAGCCAGGCTGCGGGAGGCGCTTGTGCTCTATGATAAGACAGAGGAACTCGACCCCGCTTTCGCTGAAGCCTTCGCGGCCGACGCACGCACGACTGTCTATATCTGGCGCTCATTCTTCGACGACGTCATCCAGAGCGCGCCAGCTCGAAAGCGAGCCTATGAGAAGGCAAGCCGTGCCTTGCAACTCGATCCCGACCTTTCATCGCCTTATGCCATTCTCGGCATCATGCAGGTTGTGGATCGCCGTTACGACGAAGCAATCGCCTCAGCTAAGCGGGCCGTTGCGATTGGTCCCGGAAGCGCCGAAGCGCAGATAGCGCTGGGATATGTCCAGTTGTTCGCCAGCAATCACGCCGAGGCGGTAACAGCCGTCGAGGCGGCGCTGAGGCTCGATCCCAATCTCTCGCCCATCGACCGGGAAATTGCTGGTCTCGCCTTTCTCCTTCAAGGCGACGATGCCAAGGCCATCGAAGCTTTAGAACGCACCCGCGATGATGCGCCGGCGGTTGGCGCATTTCGGATGACGCTCGCGGTGGCCTACGCCCGTGCCGGCCGTTTGCCGGACGCGAAAGCGGCAGTCGCCGGTGGCCTCCGCCTTTTTGAGGGGGCTCGATATCGATCCTTAGTTGATTGGCAAATCGGTTGGGCCCATTTCCGCAACGCACAGGATTTGGCTCTCTTAATCGACGCCCTGCACCAGGCAGGCGTGCCCGAGTGGCCGTTCGGCTTCACCGCCGACGAACATGATCGCTTGAAGGGTGCGGAGATCACGTCCCTCGTCCTTGGCCACACGTTACAAGGCAAACTCGAACCCAACGGCCAACCAGCAATCCTGCAGATCGCGCCAGATGGCGCGGCAGGCTTCCGCACCATGACGCGGATGCTGACCGAGACGGTTTATGTCGATCGCGACCTCTTGTGCGAGCAGAGCGAGAACATGTTTGGGCGTCCTGACTGCGGTCCCGTCTACAAACGCAGCAATGCCGCCGTCAAGCGATACACCTTCGTCAATTCAAGCAAGGTGTTTGAATTCGCGGTCAAGTAGGCGCGCGTCTTAGGGGCTATTGATCGACTTCCAGTTCGGCTCATCAACTTTCAACTTGGCCTCGACGACCGGCCAATTGGTCGCCGCCTTGGGTACAGCGTCCTTTGCGTTGTCTGTAAGCCAACCCGCCGTTCCTTGGTCGTAGTTCAGGTAGAGCTTACCCCCGATGATTTTGAACGCTTCCGGATCGACATTGATCGTAACCGATCCGGTCTGCGCAACTTCGCCTGCACAGTATCCGCCAAACTGAGGAGCGTATTTGGCCGGCTCGCTCATGAACATTTTTTGGTGTTTCTTGCTTGCGAAATGCCACGGGGTTCCTAACCAGTCATAGGAGAAGTCTTCGGAACCCTTCACCGCTTTGCCCTCGGTAAAATAAGCGACCGTATCATAACCCATGATCGCCACACCGCCGAAATAGCCGGTGTTCACAGTGTCATCGGCCAAAGCCGATACCACGCCGGCAATCGCGGCGACCGCGAATATAGCTACCGACGCCGAATTCCTAACCAGTCTGGGGATAAATGGTTTGCTCATCTTGCACCTCCCGGTCAATCTTAAACGCTCATGCATCTTGCAACCTCCGCCTCGCTGCCGAGGATATCGGCTCCTTGGCAGGTCGCGCCATGGCGCTTAAATAATCGTATGATGTCCTTGTTGCCTTTCCAGAAAGCGCGCGTGATAGGCGTGTAACCATGACCTTCGGCATGATTGACATTCGCGCCTTCGGCAATGAGCCACTCCGCGAGCTCGACATGATTTTCTTCGCCCGCCACCATGAGGGGCGTCGCTCCCGCTTTATTGGCCGCATCTTCGAGCACCGCGCCCTTTACAAGCAAAAGCTTGGCGATTGGCAGGCTACCGGAAAAGGCCGCCGCGTGAAGCGATGTGAAGCCACCCGAATTGCGTGCCATCAAGTCGGCACCCTTGCTTAGCAGCAATTTCGCGATAGCAAGCTGGTCGTGGAGCGCAGCAACGATGAGGGGGGTTGCCCGGTCACGGGCACGGCTATCCACATTGACGCCATCACCCAGTGCTTGCTCCACCGCGGTCTGATCCCCGGCAGCGATGGCGTCAAAAATAGGAACGCCCGCAGCGGCCATCGTTGCCGCGTTCGCCAACAGAAAAAGGGCGAGCAGTCCACGCATTCTTACCCGTAGCATGCGCCGAGATCGCAAACAAGCAGAGTGGG
>JBBPYT010000355.1:0-2305 GCA_038199665.1 Hyphomicrobiales bacterium | reverse complement strand
CGATGTCGTCATCCCGCGCGGCGACTTGCGTGGCGTGTTTTGGGACGGCATCATGATCGCGGCTTGCCAGACGGTGTACACCGTGTTCGTCCTCTGGGTCCGCAAAATAACTCTCCGGACGACCAAGGTCGCCGTCGCCCAATGGAGCACAATCGTAACTCTGTCGTAATTTCCATCCGTTCGCTGTGCATTCACGTTTATTCCTTTGTAGGCGCCACCTTGCCATCCTGGTGCCAGGGCCGAACGCCAGGGAGCATATCTAGGCTGGGCCGGCGCCGAACCCGGCGGCGGCCTCACCCGATCTTCCGTCCACGGCTGCCGATGAGGCCACCTAGGGCGGGCAGGCGCACCGCCGTGGGAGCCTGACAGATGCAGCCCGAGCTCCACGTGGCCCCTCCAGCCGTTCAAGCAAGCCCGGGCTTCGCTCTGGGCGCGGTCAGGTAGTCTTTGTAGCGGCTGCCATGGTCCTTGGTCCTGTTGATCTCCTGTCGCGACACGACGCGCAGATGGACTTCGTCCGGCCCGTCGATGAAGCGCAATGCCCGACCCCACGTCCACAGATAGGCAAGCGGCGTATCGTTCGAGAGACCCATGGCGCCAAAAATCTGCATGGCTCGGTCGAGGACCCGGGTTTGCAACCGCGCCGCCACGATCTTGACCGCCGAAACGTCGACCCGCGCCGCCTGATTTCCGGCCGTGTCCATGCGCCATGCGGCACGAAGGCAAAGCAGCCGGGCCTGGTCGATTTCGATGCGGGACAATGCGATCTCGTCCTGGTTGTTGGCGTATTCCGCCAGGGCCCGTCCGAAGGCGCGTCGTTCCAAGGCTCGCCCGCACATCAATTCCAACGCCAACTCGCATTGGCCGATCGTCCGCATGCAATGGTGGATGCGCCCCGGCCCGAGCCGAGCCTGCGCGATGGCGAAGCCCGCGTTCTCTTCGCCCAGCAGGTTCCCGGCAGGCACGCGCACGTCCCGGAACGAGACCTCGCAATGACCTTCGGGCGCGTGGTGATTCATGATCGGGACGTTGCGGACGACCTCGAATCCCGGCGTATCCGTCGGCACGATGACGAACGAATGCCTTCTGTGTTTCGGAGCTTCGGGATCGTGATTGGATACGCCCATCACGAGGAGGAACCTGGCATGGGGATGGAGCGCACCGGTGTTGAACCACTTGCGGCCGTCGATCACGTAGTCGGAACCGTCTTTCCGAATCACGGTTTGCAGGTTGGTCGGATCGGACGAGGCCACGTCGGGCTCGGTAATCGACACGACCGAGCGGATGGTGCCGGCCAGAAGAGGGTTGAGCCATCGCTCACGTTGCCCGGGCGTGGCGAAGAGATGCAGAATTTCCATGTTGCCGGTGTCGGGGGCGCTGCAATTGAACACTTCCGAGGCCCAGGGAATCCGGCCCATGATCTCCGCCAGGGGCGCATATTCGAGGTTGGTCAGTCCTGTGCCGGGTTCGTCCTCGCGAAGCCCCGGCAAGAAAAGATTCCACAGGCCGAGCTGCCGCGCTCTGGCTTTCAAGGGTTCGACGACATCGACAGGATATGTACCTGCCTCGGCCAGCTCGTTCCAACGGCGGTTCTCCGGCAGGATATGGTCATCCATGAAGCGGGTGAGCCCAGCCCGGAGCGCTTCGACCTTGGCTGAATAAGCAAAATCCATCTCAGATTTCCCCGTCTTGCCGCGACGTTCCGCATGGGCGGCCCCGCCGGTCGCATGTTTTTGGCGCGCAATCGATCAGCGCGGCGCGCGACCTCTGGCGAGATCGAGGGCCCGCTCGGCGAAATTCACGGCCAGACGGCCGACCTCGGCGGCCTCGCTCGATGCTGCGCTCCCGGCCCGTGCGCGGTCGGCAATTCCCACGAAGATCACCGCAAAGCGGAACAGCGCGAACACGATATGGAACAGCTGGAGCGGGGCGGTCGGCACGGCCCGGACCATGTAGTGATCCACGAACTCGGCTTGCGTGGGAATGCCCAGAGCGGCGGCATCCAGTCCCATGATGCCAAAATATTCGTTCGCCCGCGTATGCCAGGGCATGCAGCAGAAGCCGAGATCGGCCAGTGGATCACCGAGGGTGGAGAGCTCCCAATCGAGGATGCCCGCGACGCGCGGCTCGGTCGGATGGATGACGAGGTTTCCCAGGCGGAAGTCGCCGTGCGCGACGGCGAGTCGTCCATCAGCAAACGGGAGATGGTCTGCGAGCCAGGGGACGAGTTCGTCGAGCGCCGGGACGGTGTCCGTCGGCGATTCGGCCCATTGACGTGACCAGCGCGCAATCTGGCGCTCGAAAT
>JBBPYT010000354.1:0-7684 GCA_038199665.1 Hyphomicrobiales bacterium | reverse complement strand
GGGTCGGTTTCGGTCTTCTCGTCCGCCTTGCCGCCGAGCTGAGCCAGGGTCGCCTGGGCGTTGCGCTGGGCAAGCTGGACGCGATCGTTGGCGGCCGTGATGTCGTGCTGGGCCTGGTCGAGCGTGGCGAAGGATGCGGCGCCCTTGCTCGACAGATCCTGCTCGCGCTGAAACGTGCGCTGATACAAGGCCACGTCGGTCCTGGCCTGCTCAATCTGCACCAAATTCTGCTGGTAGGTCGCCTTGAGCGTGTCGATTTGGTTGCGAACGATTCCGAGCTGGGCTTCGGCGCCCGCCAGAGCGATGCGGGCGGGTTCGTCGTCGAGCTTGAACAAGACCTGGCCGGTCTTCACCGCGTCGTTTTCATGAACCGCAACTTCCGTCACGATCCCGGACACATCGGTGCTGATGATTTCCTTGTCTGCCTCGACGTAAGAATCGTCTGTCGACGCGTACCGGCCGCCACTGAGGTAGATCCACAATGCGCCCGCGACCAGCACCACCGGTCCAAGCAGGAGCAACAAAGTCCGGATCGGCCGCCGACGCTTTTTCGGCGCCACTTGGGCGCTCGGCTTCGCTTCCGCAACAGGGGATGAGGTCTCGCGGGCCGTCTCGGGTGTTTCGCGCAAGCTGCGCACGTTGGACCGAACCGGGGGGTCGGACTGCCGGATCGCGCTTGCTCCCCCGGTCTCCTCTTCGGTTCCGAACGAGCGCTGGTCATCCATGGCTCGCAACTCTCCCCTCCTCCGGTGCGTTGCAAGCATCAATGAGGTTGCCCTTCATCGTTTTGAGCACCTGCATCAGGCGTTCCTGGTCGTCATCGGACAAGCCCGCGAGAGCATCGGCGCGCGCGGCATCGCCGATCTGACGCATCCGCTCGATGACGGGGTGAGCTTCCGGACGCAGGAACAACAGCCAAATCCGTCGATCGTGGGGGTGGGCGCGTCGTTCGACGAGGCCCGCCGCTTCGAGCTTGTCCAGCGTACGGCCGAGCGTGATCGGTTCGAGTTCGAGAATGTCGGCCAAACCGCCCTGCTGAATGCCCTCGTGCTGGGCCAGATGGGCCAGAGCGTGCCACTGCGCCCGCGTGAGGCCGAGGCCGCGCGCCCTTTGATCGAAGCGTTTGCGAAGCAGGCGAGCGACATCGTGCAGAACGAAACCGAGCGTACGGTCGAGGTGAGACACCATCGCTAAGACAGCCTTGGCTTTTGATATGCACGCTTATAATAGTACATGCTCAAGGGCAGTCAACCTCGGTTCCTGCGTCGAGGTTGTGCAGAGCTCTCGCGCTGATTGCATATCGGAGATGAATGTCGGTGCGGAGATGGCTGATATCATGTGGTATTCTGCTTGCGGGTGTTGCGCAGGCCCAGCAGGTCGCGTCCTGTGCCGGCGAGGTCCTGGCCGGAGCCGCTTACCTCGCCTGTAGCCACACGGTACCGTCCGCCCCCACCCAGCTCTGCAACTATACGTGGAGCCTGCGGACCGATACCGGCCTGCATACCTTCCAGGGGTATTTTGCTCTGTTGCCCGGGCAGGCCAATCGCGTCGTCTTTCAGGCCGGAAATATCAGTGCCCAGATCGGTGGCAGCATCGTCCTGTGCCAAAGCGCGCTATGGGAGCAGCCGAACCGACAGGGCCCCTAATTCCCACGGGTGCACCACCCGTCCGGCGGGGCTCCGCGCCGAACCCCGATTCAGCCGTCGCCCCGATGCGCCAGGCTCGGCAAGAAAAACGCCAGCAAACCCAGGGCGGGCAGATAGGCGCAGATCTGGTAGACGAAATCGATGCTGGTGCGATCGGCGAGCGCACCGAGCACCGCCGCGCCGAGGCCGCCCATGCCGAATGCCAGCCCGAAAAACAGCCCCGAGATCATCCCCACTTTGCCGGGGATCAATTCCTGCGCGAAGACCAAAATCGCCGAGAAGGCCGACGACAGGATCAGGCCGATGACGATGGACAGCACCGTCGTCCAGAACAGATTCGCGTGAGGCAGCAGCAACGTGAACGGCAGCACCCCGAGAATCGAGACCCAGATCACCAGCTTGCGCCCGAACCGGTCTCCCAGCGGCCCGCCAATAATGGTCCCGGCCGCGACCGCGCCGAGGAAGATGAACAGATGAACAAGGGCGGCTTGCTTGTCCAGACCGAACTTGCTCATCAGGTAGAAGGGGTAATAACTGCTGATGCTGGCGAGGTAGAAGTGCTTGGAAAAGACCAGCACCATGAGGATCGCGATCGAAATTCCGACCTTGCCTCGCGAGAACGGCATGACTGCGACGGCACTGACGATCTTCTTTGGAACCGCAAGATGCGCCTTGTACCAGCGACCGACCTGAGAAAGGATCACGATCGCGAGAAGCGCGACGACCGAGAAGTAAGCGATGCTGAATTGTCCGCGCGGGACGACGATGAAGGCGGCCAGCAGGGGTCCGATGGCCGTGCCGACATTTCCGCCGAGTTGAAAGAGGGATTGCGCGAAACCGTGGCGGCCTCCCGATGCCATCCGGGCGACCCGGGAGGATTCGGGATGGAAGATCGACGAACCAACCCCGATGAGTGCCGCCGCCGCGAGAAGCACGCCGAAGGTCGGAGCGACGGCCAGCAGCAGCAACCCGACCAGCGTGAACCCCATGCCGCTCGCCAGCGAAAAAGGCCTCGGCCGATAGTCGGTATAGAGCCCCACGAGCGGTTGCAGGAGGGACGCGGTCATCTGAAACGTCAGGGTGATCAACCCGATCTGGCCGAAGTCGAGGTTGAACTGGGATTTCAGAACTGGATAGATCGCCGGCACCAGCGATTGGATGACATCGTTCAGGGCGTGCGAGAGACTGACCGCGCACAGCACCAGGAGCGCCGCATCGCCTCGGGAGGGCGTCGCGGCGGCGAGGCCCCTGCCCGCCTCAAGCGGTCCGGATCGGCTTACTCTCGCATCCATGGTTCGGCTTTCTGGCTGCACGGCCTAGATGCACTTGCATGACGTCGTGCACCGGTTTAGCGCGGCAATCATCCGGAGCGCCACAGGCCAGGAAGGGACGCAGATCTGCCATGCGAAAAAGCGGTGTTCGGCCTGCCCCACTGCCTGGAACAGCCCCGACCAATGCTGACGCGTTGCTCCGGCTGATTCGACGGAGTAGATCAGCACACAATTCGATTGTCCTTCGAAGAAACGGGTCTTTAAGTGAATCTGGCAGATCTTCTCGCCGAAAAGCGTCCTCTTCTGGCCGACGGCGCCACGGGCACCAATCTGTTTGCCATGGGATTGGTGGCAGGCGATACCCCCGAAACCTGGAATGACATCCACCCCGAAAAAATCCGTAAGCTGCATCAGGATTTCGTCGATGCGGGCGCGGATATCATCCTCACCAATTCGTTCGGCGGGAACGCCCGCCGCTTGATGCTGCACAAGCTCGAACATCGGGTGAAGGAGCTCAATGCGGAAGCCGCCAAGATCGCCCGAAACATCGCCGATCATGCGGGGCGTCCGGTGATTGTGGCAGGCTCGATCGGACCGACCGGCGACCTCTTCGCGCCCCTCGGCCCCATCACCGAAGACGAAGCCGTGGATGTATTTGCCGAGCAGATGCAAGGGCTGGTGGAGGGCGGAGCGGACGTGATGTGGATCGAAACCATGTCGGCGCCGGAAGAGATGCGGGCGGCCGTGCGGGCGGCTCAACGGGTCGGCGTCCCGTGCACCCTGACGGCGAGCTTCGACACGGCCGGCAGAACCATGATGGGGCTGAGCCCGGCCGCTTTCCCACCCTTCGCGGCGGAGCTTGCGGCCGCGCCGATTGCAGTGGGTGCCAACTGCGGCGTCGGAGCCGCGGACCTTGTGGCTTCGATCTTGGCCATGAAGTCGAGCTCCGAACTGCCCATCATCGCGAAAGCGAACTGCGGCATCCCGCAATGGCATGGCGACCACATCCATTATTCGGGCACCCCCGAACTGATGGCCGACTACACTTCGCTGGCCCTCGACGCGGGGGCCAGCATCGTCGGCGGTTGCTGTGGCACGAGCGCGTTGCATCTTGCCGCCATGCGTCGGGCCTTGGACAATCACCAAAGGGGACCCGAGCCCAGCCTGGACCAGGTCACGGCCAGATTGGGCGAATTGGTTGCGCCGCCTTCGACCGCCGCGAACGCCGGGGCACGTCGAAGTGGCCGCCGCCGGGCCTGAATGCTGGCTTCGGGGCCGAAGCCCCGGAGTCGGCTCGCCCGCGCTGACCGAAGTCGATGATACTTCAGCGCGATTGTCACTTTCGAGCCACGGAGTCAGGGTTTGCGCAGACAAGCTCCGTTTCCGGCTTGTCGCGTCGCCACCGACGTGAAAAGCCTGATCCGGTAAACTCCGCAGGACCATCCCGAGAACAGATCCGATATGTCTCTTGCCGCCGTTGCCGCAAGTCCGGTTGCTCCCGCCCCAGCTCTCGCCGCGGTAAATCTCGAACCCGCCATTGCCCGCGCCACGCAAGCGCTGCTCGCCGAGCAGAGGCCGGATGGACATTTCGCGTTCGACCTTGAGGCGGATGCCACCATCCCTGCGGAGTACATTCTCCTGAAGCATTTCCTCGGTGAACCCGATCCACCGATGCAGAACAAAGTCGCGACCTACCTTCGTCGCACGCAGGAATCTCATGGCGGCTGGCCGATGCTGCGGGGAGGAGCCTTCAACATGTCGGCGAGCGTGAAGGCTTATTTCGCGCTGAAGCTTGTCGGCGACGACCCCGACGCAAAACATATGGCGAAAGCCAGACAAGCGATCCTGGCCCATGGCGGCGCGGCACGTAGCAACATTTTCACGCGCACGACCCTGGCGCTTTTCGGCGTCGTGCCTTGGCGGGCCGTGCCCGTCATGCCGATCGAAATCATGCACGCTCCTGCGTGGTTTCCCTTCCACATCTACAGGGTTTCATATTGGGCGCGCGACACGCTGGTGCCGCTCATGGTGTTGACTGCGCTGAAGCCCCGCGCCCGCAACCCACTCGGGATCGGCATTTCCGAGCTGTTCGCTATGCCTCCCGAAGCAATAAAGCACTGGCCGAAGGGTCCCAATCAGACTGGCCACTGGGGCAAGATCTTCGGGGCGCTCGATGCGGTTCTCCGCGCAACCCAACCGTTCTTTCCAAAGAAGACGCGCGCCGCAGCCATTGAAAAGGCAGTTGCCTTCGTCCGGGAGCGGCTGAACGGAGAAGACGGGCTCGGTGCCATCTATCCCTCGATCGCCAATACGATCATGATGTTCGACACGCTCGGCTGGTCGAAAGACCATCCGGACGTCGCCACCGCCCGCGCGGCGCTCGAGAAGCTGATGGCGGTCAAGGGCGACGAAGCCTTTTGCCAGCCGTGCTTGTCGCCTGTCTGGGATACAGCCCTGTCGGCGCACGCCTTGATGGAAAGCGGCGACAAGCAGCACGCGGCGGCAGAGCGGTGCCTGTCCTGGCTCGAGCCGCTTCAGGTACTCGACCTCAAGGGCGATTGGGCGTTCCAGAAGCCTGACCTGCGCCCGGGCGGTTGGGCCTTCCAGTACAACAACGCCCATTACCCGGACCTCGACGACACCGCCGTCATCGTCATGGCGATGGATCGAGCGCAAACCAAGAGCGGCGAACGGCGCTATGACGCGGCGATGGCACGGGCCAAGGAGTGGGTCGTCGGCCTGCAGAGCCGGGACGGCGGCTGGGCTGCCTTCGACGCGGACAACACCTCATATTACCTGAATTACATCCCCTTGGCGGACCACGGCGCCCTGCTCGATCCGCCTACGGCGGATGTGACGGCCCGCATCATCTCCATGCTGGCGCAGCTGGGCGATACCGCCGAAACCAGTATGCCGATGCGGCGCGGCATCGAATACCTCCATCGCGAGCAGGAGCCCGAAGGCAGCTGGTACGGCCGTTGGGGAATGAACTTCATCTACGGTACGTGGTCGGTGCTCTGCGCCTTCAATGCAACAGGCATCGGCCCCGAAACGCCCGCCGTGAAACGCGCCATCGAGTGGTTGGCGAGAATTCAGAACGAGGACGGCGGATGGGGCGAAGACGACAAGAGCTACACTCTCGATTATCGGGGCTATTCGCCGGCCCCGAGCACCGCGTCACAGACAAGTTGGGCCCTTCTGGGATTGATGGCCGCCGGCCAGGTCGATCATCCGGCGGTCGAACGCGGCGTCGCATACTTGGCCGCCATGCAGGGATCGGACGGATTCTGGCCTGAGGAGCGATACACGGCGACCGGCTTCCCGCGCGTTTTCTACCTCCGATACCACGGATATTCGAAGTATTTCCCGGTCTGGGCCATGGCTCGTTATCGCAACCTTAAGGTCGGCAATACCAAAACCGTCATGCTTGGAATGTAAGGTGATGATCGTCAACCGCCCTGTTCTTGCTGTCACGGGCTTGGCCGCCGAAGCACGCATTGCTTCGGGCACGGGCGTGACGACATTGTCGGGCGGCGGTGATCCCGCCCGTTTGGCTCTGCTGCTGCAGGCGGCTTTGGCCAACGGCGCCAAGGCCGTCATCAGCTTCGGCATCGCGGGTGGTCTGCAACCCGGCCTCAGGCCCGGCACGACGATCATCGGACGCGCGATTGACGACGGGGACGTGCGGACCGAAGCCGACGCCGCCTGGACCGAACGGCTCTCTGCGGCCCTGCCCCACGCTCTTGTGATGGACCTCGCCGGCGTCGACGCCGCGGTGTGCGGGGCCGACAGCAAACGCGCGCTGCACCGCGCCACCAGGGCCGCCGCGGTCGATATGGAATCCCATATCGCGGTAAGGCTCGCGGCGCAGCACGGGGTGCCCTTCGCGGCGCTGCGCACCGTCGCGGACCCGGCCGAACGCACGGTGCCTTCGGCCGCGGCGGCCGGCATGAGGGCCGACGGTTCGGTGAATGTCGCCGGCGTACTGCGAATTTTGAGCCGCAGGCCAGGGGAACTCCCGGACCTGATCCGCACGGCGTTCGATGCGCGTGCAGCGTTCGTCGCCTTGCTACACAATCGGCAACGCCTGTGTTCGCTGTTCGGCTTCAACGAGCCGCGCCTCGAGCCGGCACGCGACGGGCGGTTCGGCCTGCCTTTGGGGGTCGAACTCGACGTCGGCAGCTTCGTTCCCCTTGGAGGGAGCGCTTCGGCGGAAGTCGGTACCGAGATACCCTGACACTTTGCGATCCCGGCTGATCGCCGAGGATGAAAGACGGCCAAGCAAACCCGGCACGACGACCGTTGTCGTGCGATGGCGCCTGAAGAATCGACATGTTCGAAGGCTTCACCTGGAATGCATCGACGTGCCGGAGGCCAAGTTGCGTGTAAGGCACGGCGGCTCCGGCTTGCCCGTCCTGCTGCTGCATGGTCACCCGCGGACTCACGCGACCTGGCATCGGGTCGCTCCAATTCTGGCGCGCTCCCACACCGTAGTCTGTCCCGATCTGCGTGGTTTCGGGCAGTCATCGAAGCCGCTCGATCGGCCCGACCATGCGGGCTCTTCCAAGCGAGCCAAGGCAAGGGACTGCGTTGCGCTCATGCATATCCTCGGATTCGAGCGGTTCGCGATCGTCGGCCACGACCGCGGTTCCTACACAGCGTTTCGGGCCGCCATGGACCACCCGGAGACCATCACTCGCTTGGCGGTGCTCGACAGCGTGCCGATCGTTGAAGCGCTCGAGCGTTGCGAAGCACGTTTCGCTCAAG
>JBBPYT010000353.1:0-7795 GCA_038199665.1 Hyphomicrobiales bacterium | reverse complement strand
GAGCTTCCCATAGGCTTCCCAATCCGGAAATTAAGGACCATAAATCGGCATTATTCCTATAGAGCGTGCCGCAATAGCCTCTGGTAGCCTATCAGAAGCTGGGCGTTTAGCCTGTGGTTTTGTATCGGCCTACCGGGCGGGGTCTCCACTTGCAACAAAAAAGAACGATTTATGTTTATTGCCTTATCGCGCAAAGAAATCAAAGATTTGTATTCAGGTGAATTGAAATAAGATTTGGCCTTTTCGATATCATCAAATCTCATAATAACAATCGCGTTCGGCGCAGGTCCAGATGACGGTGTTATGTTGCCGACGTGTGATAAATATTCTCTACCGTATGATTTTACGAGAATATGTGTTTGTCTTTTCTGAGAATTGCTTCAGGCTATCTCGATCCAGAATTTCAATCTATGCTGCCATATAACCGGGTGTAGGTTTTTGCTGCGCGAGAACAATTGTTGATATGAAGATAAAACAGCCACTCCAATAGGTATTGACCGCATACAAACCTCTCATAACTAAATTTATACAGCTTCTCGGCAACATATGACCCTTAAGCGCGACCATCTGTCAACAGGTCCTGAACATTGCAAAACGCTTGACGGCCGGTGCTTGCGCTTGGGAGAGCGACAATCCGGAACGGTGCGGATAGATTGAGCCGATGTGCGGACGCTTCACCCAAGCCTATACCTGGACCGAGGTTCACGCCTTTTTAAGCGTGTTCGGGACGCCCCTCAATCTCAGGCCACGCTACAATGTCGCTCCGACCACCACGATCGATGTGGTGTTGGATCGCGGCCGCGGCCGCGAGATGGTCTCGATGCGTTGGGGCCTCGTGCCGTATTGGTGGAGCAGGACCCTCAAAGAGCTGCCCGCCACCTTCAACGCGCGCGCCGAGTCGATCGCGACGAAGCCCATGTTCCGCGACAGCTTCCGAAGTCGGCGCTGCATCATTCCGGCGTCGGGCTTTTTCGAATGGACGGACGAGACCGCGGGCAAGCAGCCCCATTATTTCACCGCGGCCGACGGCTCTCCGCTGGCGTTTGCCGGCTTGTGGGATCGGTGGCGCAACCCCGCGACCGGTGAGGAATTGCTGAGCTGCACGATGATCGTGTCGGGCGCGAGCGCCTGGATGACGCCGTATCACGACCGCATGCCGGTGCTGCTTGCCGAGCGCGACTTCGACGCCTGGCTGACCGGGCAGGCAGGCACCGAGGTGCTGAAGCCTGCGGTGGAGAGCGCGCTTCGTGAGCGGCTGGTGTCGAAGCGGATGAACAAGACCGACGTAGGCGACGA
Source organism: Hyphomicrobiales bacterium (assembly GCA_038199665.1). Lineage (GTDB taxonomy): Bacteria > Pseudomonadota > Alphaproteobacteria > Rhizobiales > Beijerinckiaceae > Lichenihabitans. The sequence goes on along the minus strand of JBBPYT010000353.1, from coordinate 6,499 downwards.
CGATCCAGCGACGATCGAGCGACTCGGATGAGACCGCACCGTCGTAACGACGCTCATGCGCTCCCCTTGACGCCGCGATAGGCTGCCCGATCATGTCGCAGTAACCGCCGCGTCGGCCCTTTATCTCATTTCAGTTGGACTTCGACCGCCTCACCTCAGTGTTCATGTACCGAGACTTGTCCAAATAGGCAAGAATGTGCCTGCGAACCACCTTTTCACCATACAAGAACATCAAAACAGAAGCCGTTGTAACTAGCATAAAATATCCAACAAAATCAATTGCACTTGGGAGATCAAGCTTAGACGAGACGTCATCCCACCAAAGTTTCAACGGCCAGTGTAGGATGTACATTGCATAACTGGACTCGCCGAGCAGAAGCAAAGGGCGGGTAGAAAGAACATTGAGCGCCCGCCCAGTTACGCCAGCGCCTCCGAAGATCACCAACCCGAATAAGGGAGCCAGTACGCCGTTGATCATGGGTCCCGTTTTGATGCCAAGGACAACGGAAAGACCGATCAGGCCAGTAGCCAACATAAGTCCGGAACCTGACCTCGCCTTGCGGTGCAAATAGCTCAATCCGAGCGCCATGCCGAAGATGAACGTGGGCAGATGAAACAACGGAAAATAGGAGAGGAAACTGAACCAAGCGGTTCCAAAATCCGCGTCTCCTTTAAAGAGCCACCGACAATCGGTGAGCAGAGTGAATATGTACGTAACCACCAGAACCAGCCATTGGGGGTGCCGAGCCGTCCACTGCAATAGACGGGGGAACAGCGCGTAAAAAAATGCCTCCACCGAGAGCGACCAGGCTGGAAAGTTCCATAGGAGCGCCGCCGTAGGAACCCAAGCTTGCAGGAGCATCGGTACGAGGATTAGGCCGGAAAGAAATTTCCTCGTTGAGTTCAGGTGAGCAAATTGCGGTAAGCTGATCAACAGCGCTGCCGTGTAGGCGGGCATGATCCGTGCAAATCGGGCCGCCCAAAACCGCCGATCTGAAGCATACATGACGGGAGACGCCACCCTCGCGTAGACATAAACGAGTATGAATCCTGAAAGCATGAAAAAGAAAGATACAGCTTCATAGCCTGAACTGAACCATTCTCGCAGCGGGGTGCTCCCAAAAAGGCGGTCTGGCCCGAAATGGCCGACAACAACGACGCTGGCTGCGAAGAACCGCAATGAGGTCAGAACCGGAAGATTGGGTCTTGTTTCCACGGATTTCGTACCTCGCCGGGGAAGCGCCAACAACGGGCCGCTCAGAAGATCGGCATCGAACAGGATCCCGGCCGCGCGGAAAAGGCGCGGAATTCAGAAATGGACAAACCACCCCGATTCCCGACGAAAGCAAGCGGCGATGGGGTACCGGGGGAAAATCTAGTGAACGATCTCTCGCGTGAGAACGCTCGCCGCCTTGTGGCAGGAAAACGGTTCTTAGTGCAATGTGCTACAGGTCGTTGTGCTATCGTCTCTCCAAACGCGACTCGGGCTCGCCCAGCATGGCGCTGGCTGAAACGAAACATAGGGCAGCCGAAAGGCGTTACCGGTTAGACTGGCTCTGTATTCGCCAGGCGATCGGTTTCCCGGCGAGGGGTTGCCGAGCATCCAAGGGACTTTCGTGACCACGTCGGCAATACCAATTGTCGCATTGACTGCAACGCTCGTTCTGGCGGGTGCGACGTGGGGCGCGCAGGCGCAGGATCGCCCGCTCCGCATCAAGGCGGCTCACGCGCGGATCGCCAGTGCGGATCGCGGTTACAATCGAGATCGTCCGCTGACCATCGGTCGCCATGCCGGGATCACCGCGCGCCGCTCGCACGGCGGCATCATCGTGCGCCGCAACGAGATCTACGCACCGGGTGGCTTCAGCGCTCACGGCTACGGCTATGGCAGACCGGACAGCGACGCGGCGCTACGGCAAGCCCAAAATGCCGACGTGCGCTATCGCACGAGCGGGGTATACGGCTATGGCCTCGACGGGGTAGGAGGCATTGGCTTCGGCGACGGGCTTGTGACCGGCTACAACAATCCTTATTACGGCAACAGCTTCAGCCGCTACATCGGCTACAACGGTGTACCTACGGACATTGCGTTCGGCCCGGCTTTCGGCAATCGCTATATCGCGGATCACGAACCTGAGTTCGCCGACGACCCGGATCGACAGCCCCTGTTCTCCCCTGAGGACTTCGGGCTCCCAAGAGAAGAGGAGTAATCAAGCCGTCGCGACGCCCTTCTTGCCGGCGGGAAAAGGAACAGACGCCTCGTTCTGCCGCCGCCTCCGCAAGGCTTCGGCGATCTCGGCGAGCACCGATGCGTCCTCGATCGTGGCGGGCATGGTCCAGGGCGCGCCGTCGGCGATTTTCTTCATCGTGCCGCGTAGGATCTTGCCCGAGCGCGTTTTCGGCAAGCGCTCGACCGTGATCGCCGTCTTGAACGACGCCACGGGGCCGATCTTTCGGCGCACGAGGTCGACCGCCTCGGCCTCGATGTCCTGGCGTGCGCGCGCCACGCCGGCTTTCAGCACCAGGAAACCGCAGGGCACCTCGCCCTTGATGTCGTCAGTTCGGCCGATGACCGCACATTCGGCGACATCCGGATGGCCGGCCAGCACCTCCTCCATGCCGCCCGTCGACAGCCGATGGCCGGCCACATTGATGATGTCGTCGGTCCGGCCCATGATGAAGACGTACCCGTCGGCATCGATGAAGCCCGCATCGGCGGTCTTGTAGTAACCCGGGAAGTCCGCAAGGTAGCTCTGCCGCATGCGCTCGTCCTGCTTCCAAAGCGTCGGCAGCGCGCCAGGGGGCAAGGGCAGTGCCACCGCAAGAGACCCCATTTGGCCGGCGGCCAGCGGCTTGCCGGCCTCATCGAGCGCGGCGATGGCATAACCAGGCATGGGGACGGTCGGTGACCCGTGCTTGACCGGTAGGGCGCCGAGCCCGACCGGATTGCCGACGATCGCCCAGCCGGTTTCGGTTTGCCACCAGTGGTCGATGACCGGCACGCCGAGTTTTTCCTCGGCCCAGCGAACCGTGTTCGGATCGGCACGTTCGCCGGCCAGAAACAGGCTGCGAAGCGAGCAGGGATTGTGGCGTTTGACCAGCTCGCCCTGGGGATCTTCCTTTTTCACCGCCCGAAATGCCGTCGGTGCGGTGAAGAAAGCCACGACCTTGTGCTCAGCGATCACGCGCCAGAACGCGCCGGCGTCAGGCGTGCCGACCGGCTTGCCCTCGTAGAGCACGCTCGTAGCGCCGTGAAGCAGGGGACCGTAGACGATATAGCTATGCCCGACGACCCAGCCGATGTCGGAGGCAGTCCACCAAGTCTCGCCCGGCGCAACGCCGTAAAGGTGCTGCATCGTCCAGAGGAGCGCCACCATGTGTCCGCCGTTATCACGTACGACGCCCTTGGGCACTCCGGTCGTACCCGACGTGTAGAGGATGTAGAGCGGATCGGTGGCGGCGACCTCGGAGCAGCTGGCGGCATGGCCCTCCGCCCGTGCGAGCGCGACGGCACCGGCCCAATCGTGGTCACGATCCGCCACCAGGTCCGCGTGCATTTCGGGCCGCTGCCAGACCAGGCAGGTCGCCGGCTTGGACGAGGCGATGCTTATCGCTTGGTCGAGCAGGGGCTTGTAGGCCACGACGCGTCCCGGCTCGAGGCCGCAGGATGCGGTGAGGACCAGTTTCGGCTGGGCATCGTCGATGCGCTTGGCGAGTTCATTCGGCGCGAAACCCCCGAACACGACGGAATGGACGGCGCCGATCCGGGCACAGGCCAGCATAGCGAAGACCGCCTGCGGGATCATTGGCATGTAGATGACGACACGATCGCCCTTGCCCACACCGTACTGCTGCAGGACGGAGCCAAGCACCTGGGTCTCGGCGAGCAGTTCGGCGTAGGAGATGCGTGCCTGCATCTTGGCAAGCGGACTGTCGTAAAGGATTGCGGTCTGTGCTCCGCGCCCCCGAGCGACGTGGCGGTCGACGGCATTCCAGCATGTGTTGCAGGTCGCGTCGGGGAACCAGCGCCCGTAGACACCCTGGTCCGCCGCAAAGATCCGCCGCGGCGGGCTGATCCAATCGACGGCGCAGGCCGCCGCGGCCCAAAAATGCTCCGGATCGCGGCGCCAAACCTCGTACGTTTCGGAATAAAGGCTGCTGCTCATCGCGTCCCTCTCCTACTGTTCCGAGCATGTTTGGCGGCCTTCCTTTGCCCTCGTCGATCCTACATGCGTCCGCATTGAAGGGATAGCGCGGCCCGGCGTCCATGGAACCTCGGGGCCGGATTGCGAGTTTTCACAACAGGCTGGGACGCGGCCGTCTCGGCGATATGGAGAGAACGACCATGGGTGAGATGACCGATAAAGCCAAAGGTCTTGCCAACGAAGCGGGCGGCAAGATCAAGCAGGGCGTCGGCAGCGCGGTCGGGTCCGACAAGATGCGCGGTGAAGGCGCCGCTCAGGAAGCCAAGGGCACCGCTCAAAAGGCGGTTGGAGACGCCAAGGGCGCCGTGAAGGACACGGCCAACAAGGTGGCCAATGCCGCCGACAAGGCGCTGCACGGTCGTCGCTGAACAGTAGACAGTCATCGGGATTTAGGCCGACCGGCATTGCCGGTTGGCCTTTTTCACGGGCAGCCGGGTTGCGAGGGTGGACCAAATTCTGACCTGGCGGCTATGTCGGCCATCATGCAGAGAATGCTGATCGGCGGGAGTTGACGTACGAGGACCGACAAGCCGACTCGCCGTTCACGCCGCACGAGGGCTTCGTAGCCTCGGGCCGCGGAGCCATGCAGGTCGACGATGGGCTCGAAACTCCCCTGAAATCCCGGGACAGCCGTTTGCGACGACACGCCTGGCAAGCTCGATTGTCCATCGCTGAGCCATCCTTGATCGACGCCGAGTCTCCTCCCGTCCCGACCTTCACCCGACAAGCATTGAACAGCTTTAAGCTTGTCCTTGATCGCAGTCCGCCGGAGGATGCGCTCGCCGACCCTACGACGTCGGAACGTTGCAACGGGAGGACTTGATGATCGTCTCTACCACCAATGACATTACCGGCTCCCGCATCGTCCGGCATCTCGGTCTGTGCCGCGGGGTGACGGTGCGGTCGCGCAGCGTCATCGGCAACTGGTTCGGCGGCGTGCAGGCCGTATTCGGCGGACGCCTCGGGGTGTTTGCCAAGCTGGCCGAGAATGCTCGGCAGGAAGCCTACGAGCTGATGGTGGAACACGCGGCACAGGCCGGCGCGAATGCCGTGGTGGGCATGCGCTACGATGCGAACGAGATTTCCGACGGTATTACCGAAGTTCTGGCCTATGGAACGGCCGTCGTGGTCGAGGCCGCACGCTGAGCCGAAGCTTGCGTATCCGCGCGCGAAGCTGCCGCTTGCAACGTCTACCCGGATGAGTCACAAGATCGGCGCGCCTGCGCGAAGGGCTGTCTGATCGGATGCGATCTTCCTCGACCGGATGAGTTCATCGCTCTTGCAGCGCACTAGGAGTGTAGCTCAATCGGCTAGAGCACCGGTCTCCAAAACCGGGGGTTGGGGGTTCGAGTCCCTCCACTCCTGCCAGCACAATCACTTATCTCAGAGACTTATGCGGGCAGGGCGCCAAGGCCAGAAGTGGTGAAAGTTAGCCCGGGGGTTCACTGGGGGTTCAAACAAAAGGCCCGGCGCAATCGGTCAGGCCCTGTGGAAAAGCTCTTCAGGTGTTCACGTCAGGGCGACGTTAAACAGCCATGGTGGCGAGGGCTGGCCGGCTAGCCTTGATCTTACGCACTCCCGCTTTGCCGTTCATGGTCGAGCTACCCGCGCTGGATGGCGGCGGCAGTTGCCGCCACGATCATTGGCTCGCCTTCGGTTTGCTCGAGCCGCCAAAGCGTAAGGACGCTCATGCCGGCTTGGTCTGCAAGTTTTTTCTGGGACATCCTCACGAGCACCCGGCCATCACGGATCTGCTTTCCGGTAATCACGTCAGCCTCCGGGTCCTCGCGGTGCTTCAGAAGGACCATGCCGGTCACTCGTCCCGCTAATAAGCATCCGCCCGGACCTCTTGGACGCTGATCGTCTCGGCGGCCGGATCGACCGCCACGATGAATCGCTGTTCTCCCCGGTCGACGTTGGCGATCCTGCCGCTTGTGCGCAGGGGGTGGCGAAGCTCGCTTTCAAGAATGGGAACGAAGCCCGCCGCTATCAGGCGGTCGACGATCTCGGCCGGCGAAAGCCCGAAAGGATCGTCGGCGTGTAGCTCCGCCTTCAGGAGGTCGCGGCCCTGGCCGACGAAGTAGCCGTAATGAAAGGCGTGCGCGGGATTTATTTGCAATCGACTCCTCCAGCCGTCACCAGGGCGCGAGCATGCGGCTCAAACCTCCGGTGACTTGGGCCAGGGCGTGTTCGCCACCGGTGGCTGCTCGACCGCACGGGTTGGCGCCGGTGTCGCGACTGGCCACCGGATGGAATTAGCGAAGCTCTCAAGCTCAAGCATCGCGGCATGGTCT
>JBBPYT010000352.1:0-2703 GCA_038199665.1 Hyphomicrobiales bacterium | reverse complement strand
TGACCGGCGGCATCGGCGTGCAAAACCGCGGTGTGCAGTTCCGCGTGCCCGACGTGGCCGAACGGACCAAAGTCATTCAGCGGCTGCGCAATCAGTCGGCCTCGCTCGGCAGCACGCTCACCGGCACCGTGCAGGATTACACGGTCAACGAGACCGGGGAGGGGCTCGTGCAGGTCGCTCTCACCGACGCCGGCATCAGTAACCGGGTGCATCGGGCGGTCGACCAATCCATCGAGGTGCTCCGCCGCCGCATCGACGCGTCCGGCACCCGGGAGCCGACGATCCAGCGAGAAGGCAACGACCGCATCCTGGTCGAAGTGCCGGGCCTGCAGGACACGCAGCGGCTGAAAGACCTGCTCGGCACTACGGCCAAGCTGGAGTTCCGGCTCGTGGCCGAACCCGGGGCCAACCCGGCCGAGGTCGAAAACCTGCCCTTTTACAAGAACAATCAGCCCGGTACCCTGCCGGTCGAGAAGCGCGTCATGGTGCAGGGCGAGGATCTGACAGACGCCCAGCCGGGCTTCGACCAGCGGACGAGCGAGCCGGTGGTGAACTTCCGCTTCAACATCCGCGGCGGCCAGCAGTTCGGGCAGGTCACGTCCGAGAACGTGGGCAAGCCCTTCGCCATTGTGCTCGACAATCAGGTCGTCTCCGATCCCCGCATTCTGGGTCCGATCACGGGCGGCTCGGGGCAGATCTCCGGCAATTTCACCGTCGCGCAGGCCAACGATCTTGCGGTACTGCTGCGCGCCGGCGCACTGCCGGCCAAGCTGACCGTCGTCGAGGAGCGAACCGTGGGCCCCGGCCTCGGCCAGGACTCGATCGATGCCGGCAAGCGTGCCTCCTATGTGGCGGCCGTTCTCGTGGTCGCGTACATGCTGGCGACCTACGGGATCTTCGGCCTGTTCGCCAATATCGCGCTGTCGGTCCACATCCTGCTGATCTTTGCCGCCATGGTGCTGCTCGGCGCGACGCTGACCCTGCCCGGCATCGCCGGAATCGTGCTGACCATCGGCATGGCGGTCGACTCGAACGTGCTGATCTACGAACGCATCCGCGAGGAGAACCATGCCGGGCGGTCGGTCATCTCGTCGCTCGATTCGGGCTTCAAGCGGGCCTTCGCCACCATCGTCGATTCGAACGTCACGATGTTCGTCGCGGCCTTGATCCTGTATCTTTTCGGGTCCGGCCCGGTGCGCGGCTTTGCGGTGTCGCTCGGCCTCGGCATTCTGACCTCGATCGTGACGGCTGTGACCATGACCCGAATGATGATCGCCTTGTGGTACCGGGCCAAGCGCCCCACCCAGCTGCCGATCTGACCCGGGGGAGAACAAGTCCATGAAGCTCCTTCGTCTCGCTCCGGAGAATACGAAATTCGGGTTCATGCGCCTGAGGCGGTTCAGTTATCCGTTCTCGGCCGTGCTCTCCATAATTTCCGTGTTGGTGTTCGTCCTGGTAGGAATGAATTTCGGCATCGACTTTGCCGGCGGCACCTTGATGGAGGTCCGCGCCAAGGCGGGCGATGTCGATCTGGCGCAGTTGCGGGCCATCGGCGAAAAGCTCAATCTCGGTCATGTCGAGGTGCAGGGGTTCGGCAACGCGTCGGACGCCACCTTGCGATTCGGCCTGCAGCCCGGCGGGGATCCGGCGCAGGAAGCGGCCGTGAAGAAGATCCAAGGCGCGCTCGACGACCAGTACGAGTTCCGGCGGGTCGAGGTCGTGGGGCCGCGCGTCTCGGGCGAACTCGTCCAGTCGGGTACGCTCGGGGTCGTGGTGTCGATCTTCGCAGTGCTGCTGTATCTCTGGTTCCGCTTCGAGTGGCAGTTCGCGGTCGGGGCCGTGATCGCCACCATGCATGACCTGCTGTTGACGGTGGGCTTCTTCTCCGTAACCCAGCTCGAGTTCAACACGACGTCGATCGCGGCGATCCTGACGATCGTCGGCTACTCACTCAACGAAGCCGTGGTGGTGCTGGACCGCATTCGCGAGGTCATGCGCAAGTACAAGCGCGTGTCGACCGCCGAAATGATCGACATGTCGATCAATGCGGTCCTGCCGCGCACGATCATGACGGCCACGACGGTGTTCCTGGCATTGCTCGCTCTCGTGCTGTTCGGCGGCGAGGTGATCAAGAGCTTCTCGCTCGCCATGATGTGGGGCATTTTCGTCGGCACCTATTCCTCGGTCTTCATCTGCTCGCCCATCCTGATCTATCTCGGCGTACGCAGCGACGGGCGGGACGCCGCCAAGACGCCGCTCGCTGCCGAATAGAAGCCGGTCGAGAGCGGCGGCGTGGGCGACGCGGGCGACTCCGCCGGCTTCCTGCCGGGTGCTCATCCGATCGACGGCTATGGAGCCGGCGGATTCCGGTTCGCCGGAATGTCGCATCTCGGCTCGGTGCTCGCCCTGCCGGGCGGCGTCTACGGCTGGCCCGCGACGACCCCGCAAGACATCACCGCGGAGTCGCTTGCGCAGGTTTTCGATGCCCCGGCCGGCAGCATCGAACTGCTACTCGTCGGCACGGGGCTCGATCTCGTCCCATTGCCCGAGCCGCTGCGGCGAAAGCTGAAGGCGGCGGGCATCGTCGCCGAGCCCATGGCGACCGGCGCGGCGGCGCGCACCTACAACATCCTGCTCGGCGAGAATCGCCGCGTCGGAGCGGCCCTGCTGGCGGTGTCCTGAATCGGAGGGCGCGGGATGACG
>JBBPYT010000351.1:0-14417 GCA_038199665.1 Hyphomicrobiales bacterium | reverse complement strand
CATTTCGTGGCGACGATGAAAAGCCGGTAGGCTTGGAAGATCGGGCCGCAACGGCAGGGACACGGCTCCTTCCCGATCCGCTGCAGCGTTGCACGGAAACTTCAAGCGCCGCCCTCACTCTCCTACCCCAAGGGCCTTTTTGCCGAGGTCTAAATGGACGTTCGCGGCCCAAGGGTTTATGCCCGGCCGTGGAAATAGACGCCGAGGAGCGGAAGGTGACGATGAGCGATGGCGAGATCCTGCGGTCCATGCTGGACACGGCGATCGAGGCGGCGCAACCCGAGGGCAAGTTCGACGGGCGTCTCCCCGAACGGCCGAAGGGGCGCACGATCGTCATCGGCGCCGGCAAGGCTTCGGCCAACATGGCAACTGCTTTCGAGGCAGCCTGGGGACCTTGCGAAGGCCTGGTGGTCACACGTTACGGACACCGGACGCCGACGCGTTTCATCGAGGTGGTCGAGGCGGCCCATCCGGTCCCGGACGAGGCTGGATTGCGGGCAGCCGATCGCATCCTGGCGCTGGCGCGTTCCGCGGCGCCCGACGATCTCGTGGTTTGCATGATGTCCGGCGGCGCTTCGGCGCTGCTGACCCGCCCGGCGGAGGGCATCCGCTTCGAGACCAAACAGGCGATCAACCGGGCGCTCCTGAAATCGGGTGCGCCGATCAAGGCTATGAACAGCGTCCGCAAAGCCCTGTCGGCCATCAAGGGCGGGCGACTGGCGGCTGCCGTCGCGCCTGCGCGTCTCGTCACCTATCTGATCTCCGATGTCCCGGGCGACGATCCTGCCACGATCGGCTCCGGACCGACGATTGCCGAGAGGGGCGCGATCGACGAGGTTCTGGCCATCCTGAACCACTTCCGGGTCGAACTCGGCCCCGACGTGGTCGCGGCGATGCGGGCCAATCCCGACGGTTCGGCGGCCCCGCAGGGTGAAGTTCACATGCTGGCCACCCCTATGATGGCACTCGATGCGGCCGCGCGACGCGCGCTGGAACTTGACATAACGCCGGTCATCCTTGGCGACGCGATCGAGGGCGAAGCGCGCGAGGTCGGAACGGTGCTGGCCGGTATCGCCCGCTCGGTCGCGACCCACAATGTACCCGCGACCCCACCGTGCGTGCTCCTGTCCGGGGGTGAAACCACTGTTACGCTCCGCGGGGCGGGGCGGGGCGGGCGCAATACCGAATTCCTGCTGTCCTTGCTATCGAGCGTGGGCGATCTGCCGGGGGTCGCGGCGATCGCCTGCGACACGGACGGAATCGATGGCGTGGAGGACAATGCCGGAGCCTGGATCGACTCGGGCACGCTCGGGCTCGCCGCCGAGCGCCGGCTCGATCCGAAGGCCTTTCTCAACAATAACGACAGCTATTCGTTCTTCGGTTCGCTCGGACGGCTCGTGGTCACCGGTCCGACCTTCACCAACGTGAACGATTTTCGTGCCGTCCTGATCCGTTGACCGGATACGGCAGGGTCGCGCCTCGATCTTCCTCCAACCGCAAGCATAAATCCATGGAAACTGTCGCGATCATAGGAACCGGTTTCGTCGGGCGAGCCTGGGCCATAAGCTTCGCCAGGGGAGGCTACGGCGTGCGTCTCTGGGACGCCGCAAGCGGAGCGCCCGAAGCCGCGCTCGCCTATATCGGCAGGATCCTGCCGGACCTCGAGACCGCCGGGCTGCTCGGCGGGCAGTCTCCCGCAGGCGTGGCCGGCCGGTTGAAGGTCGTCGGCACGCTTGGCGACGCGCTGTCGGGGGTGGTTCACGTGCAGGAGAATACGCCCGAATACCTTGCGACCAAACGGGAGATCTTCGCTGCCCTGGACGCCGCTGCCCCACCCAGCACGGTTCTGTCCAGCTCGACCTCGGCGTTGCTGCCCTCGCGCTTCACCGAAAGCCTGCCGGGACGGGCACGATGCCTCGTGGCGCATCCCTTGAACCCGCCTTACCTTCTGCCGGCCACCGAGATCGTGCCCGCTCCCTGGACCGACCAAGCTGTGGTGCGCCGGACGGAAGCGTTGCTGAAGTCGATCGGCCAGGCACCGATCGTCATGACGCGCGAGCTTGACGGTTTCATCATGAACCGCCTTCAGGGTGCTCTGCTGGAGGAGGCGTTCCGCCTGGTGGCGGATGGCTACGCCAGTGCCGAGGACGTCGACATCGGCATCCGCGACGGTCTCGCCCTGCGCTGGTCCCTCATGGGACCGTTCGAAACGATCGACCTGAATGCGCCGGGCGGCATCGTCGACTACGTCACGCGCTACCAGAGCATCTACGAGAACATCTTTCCGCAGACGCAGCGACGCGTCGACTGGGGCGGCGACGTGCTTCCAGTGATCGAGGCGGAGCGCCGCAAGGTGCTCCCGGCCGATCAGCTGGTCGAGCGACAGCTATGGCGCGACCGCCGGCTCATGGCGCTCGTAGCCCACAAGCGCGACGCGGAAAGCAAGTTCGGCAGGTAGGACTGCCCAACCGGCAGGATCGGGCCGGTCGGTCGAGCCCCTATGGTCCCGAATCGGTTTTGGCCGCCTTGGCGCGCTCGATCCCTTGCCGGATCAGCGCACGCGCTTCGGCGGCGCAGACCCATCGGACGATCTTGACCCATTTGCCGGGTTCGAGGTCCTTGTAATGGGTGAAGAAGTGCTCGATCTGCTCGATCGTGATGTGCGGCAGGTCCGTGTAATTCTCCACCTTCTCGTACCGGCGGGTCAGCTTCGTCGACGGAACCGCGATGATCTTCTCATCCCCCCCCGATTCGTCCTCCATCAACAGCGCGCCGACCGGGCGGCAGTTCATCACCGCGCCGGGAATGATCGCCCGCGTGTTCGCGACCACGACATCACAAGGGTCACCGTCGTCGGACAGGGTGTGGGGGATGAACCCGTAGTTCCCGGGATACCGCATGGCCGTATAAAGAAAACGGTCGACCACGAGGGCGCCGGCCTCCTTGTCCATCTCGTATTTGATGGGCTCACCGCCGATCGGAACCTCGATGATCACGTTGACGTCCTCGGGGGGATTTATGCCGATCGAAATGGCGTCGATCTTCATCGGGCAACTCCAGTAGGGAATGGAAAGAAACGGCTGGCACAGGCGAGCGCGCGGCCGCCTCGTGGGCACCGTCGGTTCGGGTATCGAGTCTCAATCGAAGCCGAATGCTACACGGCCTCGCAGATCCTGCCCGAAACGCTCCTCGGCGCGCCGGACGATGCGGCCGCCCAGTTTGAGGTAGAACGAGATGGCACGGTCGTTGTCGGCCAGAGCCCAGACCAGAACGTGGTTGTATCCGTGGTCGGCAAGATCCCTGCGCGCCGCTTGGAACAAGCGCCGGCCGAAGCCCAGGCCCTGGAATTCTGGCGCCAGATAAAGCTCGAAGATCTCGCCGCCGAACGGCAGGGCCGGAACCCTGTTGCGTCCGTAGCTGGTATAGCCGCCGATCGTGTCGTCGAAGTCGAGGACCGATAGGCGGCTGCCGCGAAGAATGGCCGTGTGCCACCACTTCGGCCCACGGCGCGCCACCATCTTTTCGAGTTCGCGGCCCGGAATAATGCCCCGATAGGCATCTCTCCAGGCAGCATCATGGACGGCAGCGATCGCTTTGGCGTCGCTGGCCCGCGCCCCCCGGATCGTGATGACGGTCTCGGCCATGATGCGATGTTAGGGCTGCCGCCGCCCATCGCGCAAGGCCTTGTCGCAGGGATTTTTCGCACGATTCGGCCTGCGGATCGCGCCCGAGATCGGTTCGCGAGCCTCCCTTCATATCGTTCCGTACAGCGGGGTTTTGGCCTGAAACGACCTCGCCTAGTGCGGCTGCTGCACCCGTCGCTGACCGAAGCTCTGCTCACGCGGACGCTGCGCGCCCGTAGAATCCCGCCTGTGTTCCTGCGGCTGACGGCGTCCGTCCTGGGGCTCCGCACGACGATGTTCCTGCGGTCGAGCCTGCTCCGAAGCGCGTGCGGAATCGCGCTCGGGGCGGCGGGCCGGGCGAGCGTCGTTGCGCCCCTGGCCGTCCCTGCGACCCTGGCCGTCGCGACGGCCGCGGTTCGAGCTTTCCCCGGGCTTCTGCGGTGCGGCCTTGGGCAAAGGCGCCAGCGCCTCGAGTCCTCCCGTGCTCATGCCGGTCATCACCGGGACGGGTCGGCGGATCAGGCGCTCGATGTCGCGCAGATAGACGCGCTCGTCCTCGCCGACCAGCGAAATGGCCGAACCATCGGCGCCGGCGCGCGCCGTGCGGCCAATGCGATGGACATAGGTCTCGGCGATGTTCGGCAGCTCGAAATTGATGACGTGGGTGACGCCGTCGACGTCGATGCCGCGCGCCGCGATGTCGGTCGCGACCAGCAGGCGGGACTGGCCCGCCCGGAAGGCCCCGAGCGCCCGTTCGCGCTGCCCCTGCGATTTGTTGCCGTGGATGGCGTCAGCCCTGATGCCGGCTGCGTTCAAATGCTTCACGACGCGGTCGGCACCATGCTTGGTGCGGGTGAACACCAGCGCGCGGCGGATAGAGGCGTCGCCCAGCAGACGATGGAGCATCGCCTGCTTGTCCCGATTGGGAACGTGGATGAGGCCTTGCGAGATCCGCTCCACGGTCGTGGCGGACGGTGCGACCGCAACCTCGACCGGATCGACCAGCAATGAGCCGGCGAGCCGCGCGATCGCCGTCGGCATGGTGGCCGAGAAGAACAGACTCTGGCGCTTCTTGGGCAGCATCTGCACGATCTTCTGGATGTCGCGCATGAAACCGAGATCGAGCATGCGGTCGGCTTCGTCGAGCACGAAGACTGCGACCTCGGCCAGGGTCAAGGCGCGCTGCGACAGCAGATCGAGAAGCCGGCCCGGCGTCGCCACGACGATGTCGACCCCCTGGGCACAGGCCCGGATCTGCCGCCCAATCGGGACGCCGCCGAACACCAGCGTCGACCGCAGCGGAAGATGGCGGCCGTACGAGATGATGTTGGCTTCGATTTGACTGGCCAGTTCGCGGGTCGGCGAAAGGACCAGCACGCGGCAGGCACGCGGGCCGACGCGGTGCGGATTTTTGGCGAGGTTGCTCAGAATGGGAAGGGAGAAGGCGGCAGTCTTGCCGGTTCCGGTTTGGGCGATGCCGAGAAGGTCGCGCCCGGCGAGGACGTGGGGGATCGCCTGCTCCTGGATGGGAGTCGGGGTCTCGTAGGCCTCGATGGTCAACGCCTGGAGAATCGGCGCAGGAAGGCCGAGGTCAGCAAAAGTAGTCAAATGAACCTGTCTTTATTTTGTGCTGCGCCACATGCTACCAAGCTCGCCCTTGAAGGAGAGCCTTTGTCCGGAGCTGAGCGCGGAAAAGCTGGCGACGTAAAACTCCCGCCCCGGTGTGGCGGAAGGAACACGCTCGCTTGTTCGGAGCATGTTGCCCAGCTTGACCCGATATGAGGCCAGTCGGCTGAAAAAGCAACCGCCCTTTCGGAATGGCTGCCCTGACCGCTCGGCGTCATCATCCTTCGGTTCGCCGCAATGAGGCCCATCGCACCACGCCCGAGCGCATCACGCACTTTCGCGGCAATCAGGGACCGGAATTCCTCAGCTCTGCCTTACGAAGGTGAGAACCGACGAAACGGCGCGATGGTTCGATCCGCGCCTCATCGCGTTCGGGGCGCCGGCCTGGGAGGAGAGTCGCACACCGACCGGGTCATCGGTCCCAAGCAGGATGCCGCCCAAAACGGCCGACAAGAAAATCGATGGCGGCGCGGATCTTAGCTGCGGGGCGCCGGTTGGCCGGGTAGACCGCGAAAATGCCGGGCAACTCGACGGTCGGGTGGTCGAGTTCCAGCCCGATCAGCAGGCCCGCCCGCAAAGCGGATCCAACCAGAAATGTCGGCTGGTAGATGAGCCCCTGGCCCGCAAGCGCGGCGGCCAGCAGGGCATCGCCGTTGTTGGCGCGCAAGTTGCCGGACACATTCACAGTGACGCTCTCGTCGTGTCCAAAGGCCCATTTATCGGGCCCGACCGAACGGGATAGGGTGTAGCCGAGACAATTATGCCCTGCGAGTTCCGCCACCTTGCGAGGCGTACCCCGCTGGGCAAGATAGTTCGGAGAGCCGCACACGACGATGTGACAGGGCGCCAGCTTCCGGGCCACCATGCTGGCGTCGCCGGGCTGGCCGATGCGAACCGCCATGTCCCAACCCTCCTCGACCAGATCGACGAAGCGGTCGCTGAGGCCGAGGTCCACGGTGAGCGCCGGATAAAGCCGGCTGAAGTCCGTCAGGAGCGGCGCGATTTCACGGATTCCGAACGACAAAGGGGCGTTGAGCCGCAACGTTCCCCCAACCCCAACCCGCTCCGCCGAAATCGCGGATTCCGCTTCCTCGACATCGGCGACGATTCGCTCGGCGCTCTCGAGAAAGCTCCGACCCGCTTCCGTCAACGTGAGCCGGCGTGTCGTGCGGTGCAGCAGCTTCACCCCCAGCCGTTCCTCCAAGGCGGTGACGTGCCTGGTCGCCATGGTTTGCGAAATTCCGAGCGATCGCGCCGCCGCCGAAAGGCTGCCGAGCGCTGCCACTCGGCTGTAAACCCGCAGACCTGTCAGTCGATCCAGCATCTGTCATCTCACTATGCTGGTGTGAAGTGTTATGAGCGGCGAGCCGCTAGTCAACCTGGAGAGCTCAAGGCAAATAGCGAACAGCCAACTTGGAGCATATTCAGTGATCGACAATCGCACGTCCCCCTATGCGGCTCTCCTCCTCAGGATCAGCCTGGGCATTTTGTTCCTGGCGCACGCCGGTCTGAAATTCCTCGTGTTCACGCCGGCCGGCACCGCTCAGTTTTTCGGAAAGCTTGGGCTGCCGCCCGCCTTGGCCTACCTCGTCATAGCGGCGGAAGCGGTCGGAGCCGCGGCCTTGATCCTCGGCATTTGGCCACGCCTCGTCGCGCTGGCCCTTGCGCCCATCCTGCTTGGCGCCATCGCGACCGTGCATGGGCCGGCCGGGTTCTTCTTCACCGATCCGAATGGTGGATGGGAATATCCCGCGTTCTGGATCATCGGCCTGGTTTCGCTCGCATTGGCCGGCGATGGCGCGCATGCGTTGCTTCCGACCCCTGATTTCGGGGCTAGGCCGATTCTGGCGAGCCGCTGAACTTCCGTCGGGCGGTGCAAGCCGAGGAGGCTTTTTTTCAAGCACTTTCCAGGCAGTCGAACACCCCGCCCTCAGGGGAGAGTTGGCGCACGTGGCGCCGGTGCCAGAGCGCAAGAAACAGCAGGCGCCAGGCCAAAAGCCGGTGCGCCTTGCTCTGACCCTCGAAAACCCGTGTGACGACCTCGGGGCGGCACAGTTCGGCAATGCCGGGGTCGCGGGCCACCAAAGGGCCGAGTCGCACGCCTTCTCGGGCGATCCACTCCCCAACCGGCACGGTGAAGCCGAGCTTCTTGGCAAAGGGCTTGGCGGTCGGGTTGTGGTCCGCGAGCCACCGGCGCAGCAGGTACTTGCCCTGCCCGCGCCGAAGCTTGAGCCGGTTCGGCAAGGTAAAGCCGAACTCGGACACCGTGCGGTCGAGCAGCGGCGTCCGCCCTTCCAGGCCGAAATGCATAAGGCAGCGATCGAGCACCAGCAGAACCGAATGGGGCAGCCAGTCGGCGAAGTCCACGGCTTGGGCACGCTGCAACGCATTGTAGGGATGGGTGGCCGCCTCCGCTTCCGCAGCGGCGATGCCGTCCCGCCATCCCGTCAAGGGCCGCCGGAACAGGTCGAGCCCGTCGCACGGGCCCTTGCGACGGCGCGGCCGACCGCCGAGCCAGCGGGGCAGCATCTGGCGCCGATAGCGACTGTAACCGGCAAACAGTTCGTCGCCGCCGATGCCGCTCAGTACCACCTTCACGTCTTGCGCGGCCCGCTCGGCCAGGAGAAACAACGGCACAATGGCGTAATCGGCGACCGGATCGTCGAGCGCGGCGCAGATTTCCGGAAGGCGAGCGAAAAAGGTGGCCGAGGTGATCGGCACTTCCGTATGCCGTGCGCCTGCCGCGTGGGCCATGGCCTGGGCAACGGCACGTTCGTCATGCACGCCGGTTTCGGGGAAGGCCGCCGTATAGGTCCGAAGCGGCTCGCTGTTGAGGCGCGCCATGGCGGTCAGCACCGCGGAGCTATCGATGCCGCTCGATAGGAACAGGCCGTATGGCACGTCGCTGCGCTGATGCACCCCCACCGTATCCTCGACGATGCGGTCGATACCATGCAACGCCTCGGTCTCGCCGATTCGGTTGATTCTCGCCGGCAAGATCTCGGGGCCGTGCCGCCGCTCGACGATCGCGCCATTCTCGATGACCAGCATTTCTCCCGGCAGAACGCGTTGCACATCGCCGAAGATCGTGTCGCGTCCGGTCGTGAACTGAAGCTGCAGCAGCTCGAAGGCGGCCTTGGGTCGGATGTCCGGCGGGGCATTGCCGGCGGCGCTCGGCCGGGCCGCCACGATGGCCTGCGGCTCGGAAGCGAAGATCACCCCGTCGGTTCCGATCGCGTAGTAGAGCGGTTTGATACCGAAGGGGTCACGGGCCAGCACGAGCCGGTTCCGTTCTGGGTCGTGCAGCGCCAAGGCATACATGCCCCGGGCCTGATGGAGGAAGTCGAGCCCGTGACGCGCATAGAGTGCGAGCAACGGCTCGCAGTCGGACTGCGTTCGCCACGCGACATCCGGCATGGCGGCCTTGAGCTCGAGATAGTTGTAGATCTCACCGTTGACGATGAGCGCGCAGCCCCGGTCGTCGAAGAGCGGCTGACCGCCCGTGTCGAGGTCGATGATGGCCAGGCGCTCGTGGCGGAACCCGACGTTGTGGCTCACATACTCGCCAGATCCGTCCGGCCCTCGATGCGCCAGGGCGCGGCCGAGCGTGACGAGTGTTTCGGACGCGACCGGGACGCCGCTGCGCATCGCCACCCCGGAAATTCCGCACATCAGGTCGTCCTTTTCGCAGGCAAACTGGCCGGCCCTTCAGATAGGGGCCCGACCGGCCCGATCCTCGGGCAGGGCGAACCAGATCAGAGTGGCGGCGATCGAGGCCAGCCACCAGGGCTGCCATGCGCTCAGGCCCACCAGGCCGATCGCGATCACGCTTGCGAGCAAGGCCAGGCGCGACGGCATGGCGTCCCGTCCGAGTCCGGCCAATCGGCTGAGCACGAAGGCGGCAACACCAGCCGTCGCGATCCCGCCGAGCAGCCCCAATTCCACCCAGACCTGCAGGAAGACGTCGTGCGGGTGGTTGTCCACCATCGCCTCATTGTCGGGGGCGGGCGGAATGCCGCTGGGCCGCGGCGCGCCCGCCACCTTGAAGCTGGCGTCGAAGCCGTGCCCCAGGATCGGGCGGTCACGGACCCGCGACTCGAAGGCGGTCCAGATCCGGACCCGGTGCGCGGCGTGTTCTTCGCTCAAGGCATTCTCGACCGACGCGGGCAGGATGCGGCTCGCGACGGATCCGGTCCAGGGGCTGATCAAGATCAGAGCTGCGAAAACGACACCGAACAGGCCAATCGCCAACCGAGGCGCGAAGCGCGCCAGGACATAGCTTGACGCCGCAGCGACGAGCGCCAATCCGGGCGCCCCCGAATGGGAAAAGGCCACGCCGACGACAGCCGCCGCGAAAAGTCCGACCGCAATCAGACGCTGCCCGCGGGCGACGCAATAGGCCACCGCCGGCCAGAGAAGCAGCGCCGGCGGAATGGCGCTTCGCTTGAGATCCCAGGCCTCTCCGCGAGCCCCGACAAGCGCGTGCAGGGACATACCGGTACGGTTCTCGAAGGCGATCAGCGCCACCGCACCGAGTAGACCGACCAGCAACCAGCGAACGTCGGCTCGCCGGGCAACAAGCGGCCAGGCGGCCGCCGCGGCGAGGGCGAACGCCAGTTCCGGCAGTCCCTCGACGAGGCCTCGCGCAGTCATCGCCGGATCGACGGTCCAGGCGAAACTCGCGACGAGGAGGACCACCACGGCAAGGACCACGCCCGCCTCGGGGCTGGCCAGCAAGCCGCGGTAGCGTTCCTTGAGCGCCTGGCGTCGGCCGGCCAGGATGACCGCCAGATTGGCGAAGAGCGCCGCCGCGCCCAGGGTGGCGGGCGCCGACTTGTTGGCAACTACCATGAGGATCGGCAGAACGGCGCCGAGGCTGAAGCTTGCCAGGAAGGCGCAGAAACGCGCCGAGGGCGGCAAGCCGTTGTCGAGTCCGTCGCAACGCGGGGCATCCCGCGCAGCCATGCCGGCGCCGCCGGATCTCGACTGCTGGAGCTTGACGCTCGTCACTCGGCGGCCTTTCGGTTCCGCTTGGCAAGCGTGCGCAGGCGCAAAGCATTCAGCTTGATGAAGCCAGCCGCATCGCGATGGTCATAGGCGACGGCGCCTTCCTCGAAGGTGACGAGATCCTGATCGTAGAGCGAATACGGGCTCGATCGCCCGATGACCGAAGCACTGCCCTTATAGAGTTTCATGCGGACCCGGCCGGTTACGAACTCCTGGCTCTTGTCGATCAGGATCTGCAGCAGTTCGCGTTCGGGAGAAAACCAGAAGCCGTTGTAGATCATCTCCGCGTAGCGCGGCATCAGCTCGTCTTTGAGATGCGCGGCACCTCGGTCGAGCGTCAGTTGCTCGATGCCCCGATGGGCGAAGTAGAGGATGGTGCCGCCGGGAGTTTCGTACATTCCGCGAGATTTCATGCCGACAAAGCGGTTCTCGACGAGGTCGAGCCGGCCGATGCCGTTTTCGCGCCCGAGGGCATTGAGTTCCGCCAGCAGCGCCGCCGGCGAGAGCGCCTTCCCGTCGATCGCCACCGGATCGCCGTGGTCGAAATCGATCTCGACCACGGTCGGCCTGTCGGGCGCCTGCTCGGGATCGACCGTGCGCGAGAACACGTAGTCGGGCACCTCGACCGCCGGGTCTTCGAGCACCTTGCCCTCGGACGACACGTGCAACAGGTTCGCATCGACCGAAAACGGCGCTTCGCCACGCTTGTCCTTGGCAATCGGAATCTGGTTCTTCTCGGCGAAGTCGAGGAGTGCGCTGCGCGACGTGAGGTCCCACTCGCGCCAGGGCGCAATCACCGTGATGTCGGGCTCAAGCGCGTAGTAGCTCAGTTCGAAGCGGACCTGGTCGTTACCCTTGCCGGTCGCGCCATGGGCGACCGCATCGGCCCCGACCCGCCTGGCGATCTCGATCTGCTTCTTGGCGATGAGCGGACGCGCGATCGAGGTCCCTAGCAGGTAGAGACCTTCATATTGCGCATTGGCGCGGAACATGGGGAAGACGTAGTCGCGCACGAACTCGTCGCGCAGGTCTTCGATGAAGATGTGTTCGGGTTTGATGCCGAGCAGGATCGCCTTCTGCCGCGCGGGCTCGAGTTCCTCACCCTGACCAAGATCGGCCGTGAAGGTCACGACCTCGCAACCGTAGGTGGTTTGCAGCCATTTCAGGATGATGGATGTGTCGAGGCCGCCCGAATAGGCCAGAACGACGCGGCGAATTTTCTTGCTTGGGGGCTGCTGCAGCATGTCCGCGATTTCATTGGAGCAAAGGCCGAGGCGCCTCGCAAGGAACGGGCCGGGACTATAGTGACGGAAGCGTTTGCGCAAGGGAACGGCGGTTCCCGTTATGGCTCACGCCGCGCCGGCTTATCTGGCGAAAACGGTTCGCCAATTGTCGTGAGCCAGGCGACGGTCAGCCCGGCCTTCGACGCCCCGGGGTGGCGAAGACGCTCGCGACCAGGATGGCGACACAGCCGGAGGCGAGCAGGAGAGCATCGGCCTCCGCCGAAAAAGGCAGAGCGCGAAACAGCAGGCCCGCGATGGCGCACCAGACGACCAGTCCCAAGGCCAGTTTGCCGTCGTCCACGAACAGTCCCCAGACTTCCCTAACGGCCGTGACGAGGGCGCTCACGAGCGTAGTTCCTTAAAGGTCGAGGGAGAGGGGGAACGAAGGATACGGGCGCAGACCAGGGCCACGGCAAGCAGAACGAGCGCCAGCGCCACGATGGCGAGGTCGGCCCCGGGCCAGGCGAATCGCAGGCCTTCGCCGACCCAATAGATGCCGAATGCGCTGATCAGGATGCCGACCGCGAACTTGAGCGTATTCTCCGGCACCCGCGCCAAAGGCCGGTGGAGGACGAGGCCAAGCCCGACGACGAGCACGCCTGCCGCGGCCGCACCGAAACTCGCGGGCAGAAGGAGATTCCCGGTCGCGCCGACCGCGATGACGATGAAGACGACTTCCAGCCCTTCCAGCAGAACGGCCTTGAACGTGGTGGCGATCGCGACCGGGTCGAGCGTCCGGCTGCCGGCCGGCGTCGCGGCGCGGAGCTGGGAGGTTTCGGAGGCGAAGGCCGCATCTTCGTCGTGCAGCGGAATGATGCCCGCCGCTCGGAGGATCGCCTTGCGCAACCAGCGCATTCCGAAGAGCAGAAGAAGCATGCCGACGACGAGCTGGAGCATGTTGATCGGAATGCTGCCGAGCAGCGGCCCGAACAACAGGACGAGCACGACGAGAAAGAGGATGCCGGCCCCGGCCCCGATGAGGGCCGGACGCCAGCCGCGCACCGTTCCGACAGCCAGCACGATTGTCAAGGCTTCGACGAACTCGACCAGCGAGGCCAGAAAGGCCGCCAGGATCGAGGGGCCGGCGTGAGTCCAGGCGAGCACGGCTTTCTCCCAGCAAGGTCCGCCTCAGCTAAGGTCCCACGTCGGGAAGCTCAAGACGGCAGCCGTGGTTCGGCTCGAATCAGTCGAGCCGGTCCCAGGCCTTGAGGAAGAAGTCGGTGGCACCGAAATTGCCCGACTTCAGAGCGAGTGCCAGGGCTCGATCGTCGAGCGTACGGGTCCAGGGCACGCCCGGGTCGATCTCGGGCCCGATGGCCAGGCTCGGTCCGCCCAGTGCCTGGACCACCGCGCCCGAGGTTTCGCCTCCGGCGACCACGAGGCGGGTGAAACCGCGTTCCGGCAGGCCGGACGCGACTTCAGCCAGAACGTCCTCGACCAGGCTGCCCGACGCTTCGCGGCCGAGCGCGTCCTGAACCTTGCGCACGGCGTCCGGGTCGGCGCTCGAGAACACCAGGACCGGCGTGCGGCCGCCCTGTGCCTCGATCCAGGCAAGCGCGTCCTGCGCGGTTTGCGTTTGCGCGGCGATGGCGAGGGGGTCGAGTTGGAAGGCCGGGACGCCGGCCTGGAGGGCTGCGGCGACCTGGGCGCGCGTCGCCGCCGAGCAGGAGCCCGCCAAGATGGCCTGCCGCCCGGCACGCGCCGCCATCCGGGTCGGCGGCGGCGTGAGCACCGGGATCAGGCCGGCTGCCTTGTAGGCGGCGGGCAATCCCAGCGCGATGCCCGAACCGCCCGTCACCAGGATCAGGTCGGCGATGCCCGAACCCAGATCGCGCAGATGCGCATCCGTTATCGCGTCCGCGATGCAGATCCGGCGTCCTGCGGCGGCTTCGCGCTTCAGGGCGGTGCGGATCGCATCGGGACCTTGATCGACATCGTCAAAGCCGATCAGGCCGACGGCGAGGCGCGTCTGCCGTCCGAGGACTTGCCTGAGGTCGCTGTCCCGCATGGGCGTCAGCGGGTGGTCTTTCATCGGACTTTCGCTGAGAAGCATGCCATTGACGAAAAGATGGCCCGCATAGACGGTGCGCCCGGCGCGCGGGAACGCCGGGCACGCAATGGTCTGCTCACCGCCGAGAAAGTCGATCAGGGCTTCGGCGACCGGGCCAATATTGCCCTCGTCGGTCGAATCGAAGGTCGAGCAATATTTGAACAAGAAGCGTTGGGCGCCAAGGCGTCGCAGCGCTTCCGCTGCCGCGACGGATTGGGCCACGGCGTCGGCGGCCGGGATGGTGCGCGATTTCAGCGCGACCACGAGGGCATCGATGCCGGCGAGGTCGAGGTCGGACCGCGGCTGGCCGGTCGATTGCACCGTGCGCAGCCCTTCGCGCGTCAGCGTCAGCGCAAGGTCGGTGGCACCTGTCAGGTCGTCCGCGATACAGCCGAGCAGCATGACGCGTCACCGTTCCGCGGGCAGGGGGGACGTGCGGCGGCTGCGACGGTAGGGGGCGAACCAGGAGAGACCGTCGAGAGTGCCGCCCGCCGGACGGTACTCGCAGCCGACGAAACCGGCATAGCCGAGCCGGTCGAGCGTCTTAAAGATTCGGTCGTCGGCGAGCTCGCCCGTGCCGGGTTCCTGGCGCTCCGGCACCGAAGCAATCTGGACATGGCCCACGATGTCGATTGCGGCCTCGACGCCGCGGATGACGTCGCCATGCAGGATCTGCCGGTGGTAGATATCGAACTGCAGCTTGAGGTTGGGCAGTGCCAACTTGCGGATGAGGTCGGCGGCGCGCCCGAAATCATTGAGGAAGTACGCCGGCATGTCGCGCCGGTTGATGGGCTCGATGACGATCGCCACGCCGTTGCTTGCCGCTCT
>JBBPYT010000350.1:0-2341 GCA_038199665.1 Hyphomicrobiales bacterium | reverse complement strand
TGGCGATCGACATTAAGGTACACCAATCTTTCCTCCCAATCGATCTCTCGAACCGAGCGCGGTGAAATCAACACCTTGTTTCCGGGCCACCAGTTCTTGGTATCGACCTTGATATAACGAACGCTCCAGCCAGCATCTTCAATGAGGAAATCCTCGACGTGGCCTATCTCGCCATCGATCGCGTGGACGTGATGCCCAGTGACCGCTCGCATACTACGAAGATGTGGATCATCGGCGTTCGGCTTAGCGTCTGCGGCAACGGAACCGTTCGAACTCGATCCGGACCGGTAGGGCGGCGCAACGTATCCTGGCGCGATGCCGCCCGACTCGGCATACATTGCGCTCCAATCGGGATCCCAGCCGAAATAATCGTAAAGTTGGGTCTCCAACTGCCGCGATACGGGTTGATCAGTGGAGATTTCCGGGCTTGCTTCGACTTGCGATTTCGTGAGCTTAACGGGCAACTGGCGCAGCACCGTATCAAGTAGCCCGAGGGCGGAAGGGTGGAGAAGGACCTTGCGTCCGGAAAGCCAGTTGCCGGTATCGACCACCAACCACCGAATCCTCCAGGTGTCATCGGAAAAAAGAAAGTCGCTGACAGTCCCAAGGCCGCCATCGCTGGCGCTGATGGAGTACCCGTGAATCGCGGATGCATCCCACAACATTCTTTGTCCTTTCCGATACGGCCGGCGAGTCAGCGCTTACCCACTCACCACGCCCGACGACCTGCTTGCTATCGTTCGGGTTGGTCCGGCGGTTTCGCCCCCAGTCCGCCTTCTGCCAGAAAGCCGCTCGAACACTCGCGCAGCTGACAGCCGCGGAAATTGGTCAGCGTCCGCCTGCTCGTGTTCGTCGTTCTGGTCCCAGGCGCCGCTCGCGCCTCAGAAGGCGGCCGCCGAGTAAGGGCTCAGTTCGATGATCCGGGGCTAAGTCAGCCTTTGGTAAACCGCGATGAGACATGGAGGGTTGCACGGCGTGACAGGTTGCGATTTTCGGCCACATGGCAGCGAGGTTACGGGCTGAATGCGTTGTGGAAGATACCTCGCCGGCTCTGCGCCGCGGGCCGCGTTGCTCCGACCCGACCTGTTCGTGCCGTAAGCGGGTAACCCAGCCGAGAGATTCCGGCCGATGATGCGTCGGCACATAAGGAGAAGTGCATGTCACGACCATCTACAGGAACAAGGATTTCTTCCGAGAGGTGACGGTCACGGCGCGCAACAACACCTGGCCGGCTGTCTACGCCAATGGCCGGATCTCCTTCGAGGTCGAATTGGCACCCTGCGCCACTTGGCACAGCTGTCTCGCCTATGATCTCTCGGACGGCGACCAGCGCTATTCGGCGCCGGACGAATGCACCGGAGGCAGCGATGAGTCAGCCGACAACGAGAGGCTCGCCGACTGGCAGCGCGATGTGCTCAAGGTCGACAGCAGCAACGACGCGTTCATTCGACTATTCCGCCAGGCGACCGACGACATGGCGGCACTGCGCCTGCCTATTCTCGGCGCCAGTCATATGTGGCTCGTGCCGGCCGCCGGGCTGCCGTGGTTCGTGGCCCTTTTCGGCCGCGACAGCCTGATCGTGTCGCTGCAGACTGCTCTCGTTTATTCCGGGTTTGCGCGAGGGACACTTGATGTGCTCGGTTCGCTGCAGGCGACGGAGCGCGACGATTACCGCGATGCTGAGCCGGGCAAGATCATGCACGAACTCCGCCTGGGGGAGTTCGCGAAGCTGAAGCTGATCCCGCACACGCCCTACTACGGCACCGCCGACGCCACACCACTCTACCTGATCACCCTGCATGAGGCCTGGTGCTGCACCGGCGACCGCGACCTGTTCAAGCGCCATCTACCGACCGCCGAGCGTTGCTTGGATTGGATCGACGAGTACGGTGACCGCGACGGGGATGGCTTTCAGGAATACGCCACTCGCTCGTCCGCCGGACTTGAGAACCAGAGCTGGACGGATTCCGGCGATGCCCTGGTCTACCCCGACGCCACTCTGGTAAAGGGACCGACGGCCATCTGCGAGTTGCAGGGCTACGTGTACGATGCCTGGCTGCGCAGGGCTGAAATCTATGATGTCCTGGACGACGGCGCTCGCGCGGCGGAACTGCGTGCGAAAGCCGCAGCGTTATTCGTGCGATTCAACGAAGCGTTTTGGGACGAGGAGACAGGCTTCTACGCATTCGCACTGGACGGCGAGAAAAAGAAGGTCCTGAGCGTCGCGTCCAATCCTGGCCACTGCCTTTGGTCGGGCATCGTGCCGCCTGATCGCCGCCTTCAGCCCCTCATGCGCGTCGGAGATAACAAGCTTCACGCCGTGAAGACCGCGACGAACCAT
>JBBPYT010000349.1:0-3820 GCA_038199665.1 Hyphomicrobiales bacterium | reverse complement strand
GCAATCAGCAGAAAGCGCTTTTCGCGCGGGCCCTCGGATCGGAGGCGCGCATCGTTCTGATGGACGACCCGATGCGCGGCGTCGACATCGGCACCAAGCTCGACGTCTACGATCTGGTGCGGGACGAGGCCAGAGCCGGGCGGACCTTTCTCTGGTACACGACCGAAGTGGATGAACTGAGTCATTGCGACCGCGTCTATGTGTTTCGCAACGGAGTCATCGTGGCCGACCTCGGACGCAGCGAGGTGAGCGAAGACAGCATCATCAGCGCATCCTTCGCGGAGGTCGCGTGACCCTGGTGGCGCAAGTTGCGCGGGGACCGACCGGGACTGCGCAGCCGCTCTCCCTCCGGCGCATCTTGCGGGCTGTCCTGCCCGCCTTGTCGCTGGCGCTGATCCTCTTGGGCATCTGGGCCCTCAACCCGCGCGCCATCAGCTATTTCGGCCTGACGCTCATGCTGAACCTGGCCGTGCCGGTCGCGCTTGCGACGGTCGGCCAGATGTTCGTGATGGCAGTCAACGACCTCGACCTTTCGATCGGCACATTCGTCGGCTTCGTCGGGTGCGTTACGGCGACTTGGCTGCACGACGATCCCGTGGTCGGAGCGTTGATCCTGGCAGGCTGCGTGGTTGCTTATGCCCTGCTGGGCGCCCTGATCCACCTGCGTAATCTGCCCTCCATCGTGGTGACGCTGGGCATGTTCTTCGTCTGGCAAGGGCTGGCCATCCTGATCCTGCCGAAGCCCGGGGGCCACGCGCCCGACTGGCTGCACGGCCTCATGGCGGTGAAGACGCCGATCGTGCCGTTCCCGATCATAGCCGCGCTGGCGATCGGAATCGTGGCCCATGTCGGCCTGATGCGGACGTCCTACGGCGCGGTACTGCGGGGGGCCGGCGGCAACCCCGTCGCCGTGGCGCGCGCCGGGTGGTCGCTGCTGCGTGCAAAAGTCGTCATGTTCGGGCTTGCCGGAACGTGCGGCGTGCTCGCCGGCATGGCGCTGATCGGCCTGACCACCTCGGCCGATGCCAATCTGGGCAATGGCTATACGCTGCTGTCCATCGCCGGGGTCATCCTGGGCGGCGGCGAGTTCGTCGGCGGCCGTGTGTCTCCCATCGGGGCCGTCATCGGCGCGCTGACCCTGACCCTTGCGGGATCTTTGTTGAACTTCATGCACATCTCACCCGACTGGCAGGTGGCGGCGCAAGGCGCCATCCTGATCGTCGTGCTGGCGGCGCGCGCCCTGATCAATCGTGCCGGAGCGTCGGCATGACCGGCGGCCGGGCAAAGCTCCTGGCTCAACCCTGGCTCTGGTCCTTCGCCGGGGCGGTGCTGGTCTGGATCGCGGCGATCACCTACACGGGCGGCTACGGTGCTGGGGGCATGGTTTCTGCCGCCATCGCGCTGGCGGTGTTTTCGGCGATCGTCGGCATTGCGCAGATGTTCGTCGTGACGCTCGGCCCGGGCAATGTCGACCTGTCGCTTCCGGCCAACATCGGCCTCGCCAGCGCGATCGCCATGAAGGTGATGGGCGGCGCCGACAGTATGATCGCCGTGGGCCTCGTGGCTGCCATCGCGGCCGGAATGGCGATCGGCTTGGCCAATTACCTGCTGATCAGGCTTTTGCGCATTCCGCCGATCATCGCCACCCTGTCGGCGAGCTTCGTCATCCAGTCGGTCGGCATCAGCTATGGTCGGGGGCTGCAGGTGAAGCCGCCGCCCGGCTTTGCGGAAGCCACGAGCGCGCAGATTGGCGGAGTGTCGCTGCTGGCCTTGGGCGCAGTGGTGTTCAGCGTCCTGATCGGGCTGCTGCTGCATCGGACCGCGTTCGGTCGATCGGTGGCGGCGATCGGGCAGAATGCGCGGGCGGCACGCCTCGCCGGCATTCCGGTGGAACGCGTGCGGTTCTTGACCTACGTGCTGAGCGGAGCGCTGGGAGGTCTCAGCGGCGCCTTGCTGGCGGGCTATTTCCGCGGCTCGTCGCTCGACATCGGCAACGAGTACCTGCTCACCTCGATCGCGGTCGTGGTGATCGGCGGTACGTCGGTCAGCGGCGGGAAGGCCAATGTGACCGGTGTTTGGGGTGCGTCGCTGTTTCTCGTGATGCTGCTCACCATGCTCAACACCTACGGGGTCAGCGCCGGCATCCGGCTGCTCGTCACGGGTCTCGTGATCATCGCGGTAATCGTTGCGGCGGGCGGTCCGAGAAATGCGCGGTAGTGAGATTTCCGGGTGGCCTCCTTAGGCCCGGAGCGCGCCCGACAGCACCACTTCGGCGAACTCCGCAATCGATCGGCTGCTTCTTCGGACCGACGAAGCGCCTTGAACAAATCAGGAACGGGCGCCATTATGCAGTGCGAGTGATTCGGGCGGGGGATGCTGATGGCGACGCTCAAGGAATTCGAAGACGCTCTGCGCGAGCAGGGCATGCACATTGCCTCGGCGATTCTCGAGAGCTTGCGGCAGCGGGATCGCGCCAAGCGGTCGGTGGCGCCGGCCCGGCGGGTCACCGGCCGCAAGATGTCGCCGGAGCTGGCGCGACGAATCCTCGAACTGCACGGCTCCACCAAGATGACGCAGCAGGAGATCGCCTTCCAGCTCGGGGTCAATCAGGGCCGGGTGAACGAGGTCGTGAAGCGGGGCAAGTGGCTGGACGGCGACCCGGCCTCGCCGGAGGCCTTGGTTCGCGACAAGGCCATGGCCCGAGCCCGGCTCGCCAAGACGGAAGCGGTCGCGAAAAAGCGCGGCATTTCTCCGCACCCGAGGCCGGTACATCTCGGCAGAGCTCCCCGGCGCGACCGCGCGCAGCTGAGCTTCGGCGATCTTTGAAGGCCCGAACCCGATAACAGCCCACAAGAACAGTGGATAAGCCGCAGCATCGCGTGTTGCGGTGCGGCAAAGCCGCTGTATGATGATCTATCGGCAACCATTCGAAAGGAGGTGATCCAGTGTCTCATTGTTTCATGTCGTGCGGGACTCGGGTCTTCTCTTCAAGGAAGAGTGCGTAAAAGGCCCTAGGCCGGACCACGGCTGACAATGCCAAAGCGGCTTTCTCACAGCCGCGAGCTGAGCCGCGCAGCCCCGAGCAGGGTTGCGCGGCTCTTCTGTTTTGTCGTTGTCGGGGTTGCAAGCTCGTCGGCTTTTCACTGAGTTTCAACCATTTGGCTGGTCGTGAGTTGCCGGCTTTGGCGCGGGCAGCTTGGCCCGATCCGCAATGCGCTCGGCTCCTCTGAGCGGATCCTGCTTTTCCCGATCCTGGTGATTTGACCGCTCCACCGCGAGATAGCCGACGTGACGCTTCAACAGCTGCTGACGTGGGGCATCGCAGCCGCCGCGACCCTCGGGGTGATCGTGCGCCCGTTCAATCTCCCGGAGGCGATCTGGGCGGTGCTCGGAGCCGCCCTGCTGGTCGTGCTCGGCCTGATCTCGCCGGACGATGCACTCGCGGGCGTCGGCAAGGGCACGGATGTCTACCTGTTCCTCACCGGAATGATGCTGCTGGCCGAGACCGCGCGTCAGGAAGGGCTTTTCGACTGGCTGGCCGGGTTCGCTGGCCACCATCCTGTGGCTGACCGCCTTGCGACGCGAAGACCAGATCGTTGGCGCCTGGACATTCCTGAAGTTGGGCGTCCTGATCATGCCGGCGGCACGCCTGCTCTCCATCGCCGGCGTCGACGTATTCGGTTGACCGTAAAACTGGAGGACAAGGTGATGCAAGGGAACGGCTCGGCCTGGCTCGAGGCAGTGCCGTCGTTCGGCAGACGCCGGACGACCGGGATCGCGTCCGGCTCGGGCAGGATCGGAGGCTTCGTGGCCGCATGGG
>JBBPYT010000348.1:0-10407 GCA_038199665.1 Hyphomicrobiales bacterium | reverse complement strand
GCCGCTCAGCGTGCCGGGGCCTTTGCCGAGCGGCTGATCGAGGCGATTGCCCGGCCCTTCGAGATAAACGGACACCGCATAACGATCGGCGCAAGTATCGGCATCGCGGTCGGCGACGATCCAGCGGCGCAGTTCGAACAGATGCTGAATCAGGCCGATCACGCGCTTTACCGTGCCAAAGCCGAAGGCCGCGGACATTTTGTCCTCAATCCGATGGTTGGGAAAGCCGCATGCTCAGGACCGGCGAGTGACACGACCCATTTGGCAGCCTCGCCAGGGAATGCGATCATCCGCGCGCAGGCCAAGGGAGCGACCCTCGATGCTCGCCAGCCGACAGCCCAAGGTTGAACCTTGCAGTGATGTAATGGTGTCCGGCTGCGCCCCGAGTCGAATATGCCGTCGACATCTGTTCCGCCCCCCTTTGACCGACCGCGGCCGCCGCCGCTGCCGGGAGACACCTGCCCGGCCTGATTCCGGCGGGGCAACCTCGAACCAGCTTGGCGAATCGAGTCGGGGGCGACAGCGGCGTTGTTCGGTACCGTGCCGGCGGTCGTCGTCGGCGGGCTCGGCACGACCCTCGTGGCACTGCTCTGGTCGAGGCTGTCTCCGTCGTTGCGGACCGTGCAGAACCTGAGCGTGCGGGAGAACAAGTAGGCTCGTCCACCTTGGGAGCTCTTCGATGCGTTCTCGCCGGGGGAACCAAGGCGTCACGGGCCTGTTCTCTCCTATCGGCGAAGGGAGACCGGCATGAACCGTACGCTTGCAATCCTGCTCTGCCTCGCCGGCTCGGCCGGCACGGCTGCCGCCGCAGGCCCCGATGAGCGGATGGACAGCTACTTTTCCATCTGGGCCGACAATGCGCGGGTGACACCCGAGGCGGTGGACCGCCTTTATGCGCGCCGCGTGGTCTATTACGGCAAGCCGATGACGCCCTCGCAGGTCTACCGGGACAAGTTGAACTACATCCGGCGATGGCCTAACCGGAGGTATAGCGTGGTGCCCGGCTCGGTCGGCAAGACCTGCGCCCCCGACCAGCGCAGCTGTCGGATCACTGCGATCCTGTCCTGGGAAAAAGCCGACACTTCGGGCCGCCAAGGGAGCAAAGGGGGCAACACCATCACCTTGACGCTCGTGCGCCAGGACGGGACCCTCAAGATTGCCCGCGAGAGCGGCACGCCGGTCGCCAGCTCGGCCTGTCGGGACGCGGGCGGGCGATGGCGGTGTTCGGAATACAAGTGACGTTCGACCCGAGTCCAGGGTTTTCGGGCCTCTCTAATTTCGCCGTGCCGCCCCGACGCTCCGCCCGGCGGATTTCGGCCGGGGCCTGGCGGCATGCAGCCCGGCCACATGCTGCAGGGCGGCCAGGACGGGACCTTCCGCGGCGATTGTCCTGCCGGCCGCGGTGTCGACGTGCAGAAGCATCTGCTCGGCGCTCGCCACGACCGCGTCGTCCCGAGGCCGCTTCAACTGGTGGAAGACGTGCAGGCGCTTGCCATCGGCCGCGAGCACCTGAGTCTCGACCTCCAGCGCATCATCGAGCTTCGCTTCGCCGAAATGCATGAGATGCGTCTCGACCGTATAAAAGCTGCGATGGCGCGCCAGATAGGCGCCGTCGACCCCGATCCGCCGCAGCAGCGCATCGGTAGCCTCGGCGAAACATTGCAGGTAGCGGCTTTCCGTCATGTGGCCGTTGTAGTCGATCCATTCCGGCAGCACGCGTCCATGCCACTTCGCCAGCCGCGCATCCTCTTGGGTGGGGACTACGGCCGGGGCAGCCGCGAGCCGGTTCGCCACGCCGCGCTCGTGCGCCTTGACGACGGCGCCGGCCGCATAATCCTGCGATCGCAAGGCGCCCAGGACCGCGACCAGGCAATCGTCGCGCTTGCGCTCGAGGTCCCGGATCGACACGCCCGCCGCCTGATCGTCGGATTGCGCCGTCACCCGGTCGATCAAGGCCTCGGTCAGCTCCGGCGCTTCGAGCCTGGTCCAGGGCAGCTTCAAGGCCGGGCCGAACTGGGCGAGGAAGTGACGCATGCCGGCCTCCCCGCCGGCCAACCGGTAGATCAGGAACGTCCCCATGAAGCTCCAACGCAGGCCCGCGCCGTAACGGACCGCATCGTCGATCTCCTCCGTGGTGGCGATGCCGTCGTTCACCAGCCACAGCGCTTCCCGCCACAAGGCCTCGAGCAGCCGGTCGGCGATGAAACCTTCGATCTCCTTGCGGACCCGCAGCACCCTCATGCCGATCGCTTCATAGAGGGCTGCAGCCTCGTCCTGCGCGGCTCGGGAGGTTTTCTCGCCGCCGCAGATTTCCACGAGCGGCAACAAGTAGACCGGGTTGAACGGGTGACCGACGACGAGGCGCTCCGGGTGCACCATGCGGCTCTGCAACCGCGTCGGCAACAGGCCCGAGGTCGAAGAGGCGATCACCACGTCCGGCCGCGTCGCGGCGTCGATCTCGGCCAGCACGCGCTGCTTCAGGCTTTCGATTTCGGGCAAGCTTTCGACCACGAAATCGGCACCCCGCACCGCCGGTTCGACCGAAGACGCGACGGTCAGCCGGCCCTCGGGCAGTGCCAAGCCCGACATCAGCTTGGCTTGCACCCGCCGCGCATTGCCCAAAACCTCGTTGAGCTTGCGGCCGACCTCCGGATCGGGATCGTAGACAGCCACATCATAGCCGTTCAGCAGGAAGCGCGCCACCCAGCCGGCCCCGATGACGCCGCCGCCGACCACCCCGATGCGTCTCGGCGCCGTCATGCCGCGACCCTCGCGCCAGGCTGACGCAGGTGCAACTTTTCACGCACTTCGGCCGGTCCCATGACCTTTGCGCCCATGGCGGTCAGGATGGCGGCGGCGCGATCCACCAACTGTCCATTGGACGCCAGCACACCGCGGTCGAGGAACAGATTGTCTTCGAGCCCCACCCGGACGTTGCCGCCCGCCAGGGCCGCCATGGCCACATAGGGCAGTTGCCGCCGGCCGATCGAGAAGGCGCTGAACACGGCGCCGGGGGGTAGGCGATGCACCATGGCCATGAGGGTCAGCGGATCGTCGGGTGCGCCGTAGGGGATGCCCATGCAGAGCTGGATCATCGGCGGAGCATCGATCAGCCCCTCCGTGATGAGGTCGTGCACGAAGACGAGGTGCCCCGTGTCGAACACTTCGAGCTCCGGCCGAACGCCAAGCTCCTGGACACGCTTCGCCATGGCCCGCAGAGTCGATGGCGTGTTGGTCATCACATACTCGCCGAGCGAGAAATTCATCGTGCCGCAATCGAGCGTGCAGATTTCGGGCAGGATCGCTTCCACATGCGCCAGGCGCTCGGCCGGTCCGACCAAGTCGGTGCCCGCCGGGTCGAGCGGCAAGGGATGTTCGCCGCTGCCGAATACGATATCGCCGCCCATGCCGGCCGTGAGATTGACGATCACATCGACGCCCGAGTCGCGGATGCGGTCGACCACCTCGCGATAAAGGCGGACAGCCCGCGCGGCCTTGCCGGTCCCGGGGTCGCGAACATGGATATGGGCGATCGCGGCGCCGGCGCGGGCAGCCTCGATCGAGGCTTCGGCGATCTGCCGAGGCGTCACCGGCACTCCGGGGTGCCGGCCGAGCGTCGCGCCCGCCCCGGTCACGGCACAGGTGATGAACACGTTCTGATTCATGGTGGCGCTCCGACAAGGCTCTTCCTATCGGCAGCATGGAACGCCGGACGGGGGCGGATCTGACGTGCCGCGACAGAGGCTTGGCGATCCGCGACAGGACGTCCGTCGGGTTGCGCCGTCTCCACACCCTCTGCCTCATTCGATCCGCGTCGGTCGCGGCGCGCCAGCGTTATGTTACCGCTGGGCCGCCGGTCTGCGTCGCCGAAGCCGCGCCCGAAATGCCGGTCGAAAGGAGCGGGTCAAGATGAAGTACGAAATCTGCGTCGATTCGGTTGCGGGCGTCAGGGCTGCCCGCAACGCCGGAGCTGATCGGGTCGAACTCTGTGCCGCGTTGTTCGAGGGTGGGCTCACGCCGAGCCGCGGCGCGATCCGGCAAGCGCGGCGCATCGGCGGGATCGGGCTGCATGTCATCATCCGACCGCGTGGCGGCGACTTCCTGTTCGACGATGATGAGTTCGCCGCGCAGCTGGACGACATCGACACCGCCAAGTCCGAGGGCGCCGACGGCGTCGTCGTCGGGGCGCTGACCGACGATGCGCGCATCGACCGCGAGCGCACACAGCAGTTGGTCGCCGCGGCACGGCCCTTGAGCGTGACCTTCCACCGCGCCTTCGACATGAGCGCGGATGCGTTCGAAGCGCTCGAGACCCTGATCGATCTCGGGGTCGATCGTATCCTGACCTCGGGCCAGGAGGCCACCGCGCTCGAAGGCTTGCCGCTGATCGCCGACCTGGTGCGTCGTGCCGGCGAGCGCGTCATCATCATGCCCGGCGGCGGCATCACGGAGCGCAACGTCGCACGCATCGTCTCTGGCGCCCGCCCGCGCGAGATCCACTTCGCCGCGCCGACAAGCGTCGAGGGCCCGATGCGGCATCGGCGCGAACACGTCTTCATGGGGGGCGAATTGCGCACCCCCGAATACCAGCGGCGAGTGACATCGGGCACAGTGGCGGGCGAGATCATCAGGGCGGCTGCCCAGGCTGCCGGCAGATCCGACCGGCCCCTTTGACCATTGCGGCATCGCTTCTTTCAAACCCGCCACGAAGCGGCCAGTCCGCTCCGCTTCAGCCGCACGATGGTTCTGTCGAGCGTACCCAGGAAGGCGGACCGGTCGCGTGGCGAGAAGGGTTTTGGGCCGCTCGTGATTTCTCCGGCCGAACGCAGCTGGTCCATGAGGTTGCGCGTGGCTAGCGCCATGCCCACCGAGGACTCGGTGAAAGCACGGCCGTCGGGTGCGATCACGTCGGCCCCGGCCTTCACGCAGCGGCTCGCCAGCGGAATGTCGGACGTGACCACGATGGCGCCGCGCCGTACGCGTTCGGCGATCCAATCGTCGGCCTCGTCGGGTCCGCTCGCGACGACAACGCGCTCCACCGCTTGGTCGCGGGGCACCGCGATATAGCTGTTCGCCACGACGTAGACCTTGAGCCTGTGACGCTCCGCGACCCGGTACACCTCGGCCTTGACCGGGCAGGCATCCGCGTCGACGAAGATTTCGATCGCCCCCGTTGCCGCCTCCATGCGTGTCCCGGCTACCTTTCCGCCCCGACATAGGATCGGGACAGGGCATGGCGCGACTTTCGCCGATGCAGCCGCCGCCATAGGCCGCGTTTTCTGGTTGGCTCGGGCGTCGTCAACTCTATGCCGCCAGATCCGCCACCACGGCGTCGAGCACGGGGAAGCCTTCCGCAGTGACGCGAAGGCGCCCGTCCGAACTACGCTCGACGAGCCCGTCGTCCACCAGGCTTTCGATCCGGCTCCGGTCGAGCGCGCGCCCGGCCAGCGCTTCGAAACGTGCCGGGTCTATGCCCTCGGTCAAGCGCAGCCCCATGAGAAGGAATTCATCGCCCTGTTCCTCGGCGGAGAGCTTCTCGTCGGCGACCAGCCCATGGCCTTCGCCTTCCACCACCGTCAGCCACATTTCTGGGTGTCGCTCGGTCGAATGGGCGCGCCGGCCTCCGGGCATGTCGATGCGTCCGTGGGCGCCGGGACCCACGCCGGCGTATTCGCCGTAGCGCCAGTAAACGAGATTGTGCCGCGACTCGGCGCCGGGCCGGGCGTGGTTCGAAACCTCGTAGGCCGGCAAGCCGCCCAGGCCCGTCACTTCCTGGGTCACGTCCCAGAGCGCGCGGGCCTGATCCGCGTCGGGGACGACCAGCTTGCCGGCCCGGTGCAGGCGCTCGAAGATCGTGTCGGGCTCGATGGTCAGCTGATAGAGCGACAGGTGCTCGGCGGCCCGGTCGATCGCCGCGGAAAGCTCGGCGCGCCATTCGGTCGGGGTCTGTCCGGGGCGGGCATAGATCAGATCGAAGGAATAGCGTTCGAAAGCCGAAGCCGCGATATCGACCGCGGCCATGGCTTCGGCAGCCGTATGCAGCCGGCCGAGAGCCTTCAGATCGCCGTCGTTCATGGCCTGGACCCCGAGCGACACGCGATTGACCCCGGCGGACCGGTAGCCGCGGAATCGCGTGGCCTCCACGCTTGTCGGATTGGCTTCGAGCGTAATCTCGGCTTGCGGGTCGACGGTCCAATGCCCGCCAATCGCATCCAGTATGCTGCCGACCGTCGCGGGTGCCATCAGCGACGGCGTCCCTCCGCCGAAGAACACCGACGAAACGACGCGCCCGGGCGCGAGGCGTGCCCTGTGGGCAAGTTCGGCCCGGAAGGCCGAAACGAAGCGGTTCTCGTCCACCGGCGCCTGGCGCACGTGGCTGTTGAAGTCGCAATAGGGGCATTTCGACAAGCAGAACGGCCAGTGGACGTAGATGCCGAAACCCGGATAGGTGCTGCCGAAGGCGGTCATGGCGCGGTTATGACACGGCAGCGGGTCCTCGGTCACGCTCGTTAAGAGGCGGTGCGCTGGGCCCGAAACATCGGCGCGCCAGAAGTTGGAACGCCCGAGCCCGGTGCGACAGCGCTTCCGATCCGTCCGCCGGGATGCCGTGTTTCTCCTGTGCGCTCATCTGGCCGAAGGTCCGCGTGTGCCCATCGGGCAGAAAAATGGGGTCATAGCCGAAGCCGAGGGTCCCGCGAGGCGCCTCGACCAGGGTGCCGGAGACCTTGGCCTCGACGGTTTCGCGCCGGCCGTCTGGCCAGACGAGAGCCAGGGCCGCGACGAAATGGGCTCGGCGGTCGGCAGGCGCGTGGGCGCCACGTTCCCCCAGGAGCCGCTCGATGCGTGCCATGGCGCCCGAAAAATCCTTGTCGGGCCCCGCCCACCGCGCCGAAAAGATGCCCGGCGCATCATCGAGCGCATCGACGCAAAGGCCGGAATCGTCGGCGAGTGCGGGAAGACCCGCGCCTCGCGCCGCCGCCTCGGCCTTCAATTCGGCATTGGCCAAGAAGGTCGCGCCGGTTTCGTCCGGTTCGGGCAGGCCAAGTTCGCCGGCCGACACGGCCTCGATGCCATAGGGAAGCAACAGGTCCCGCAATTCGTGCAATTTGCCGCGGTTGTGGGTGGCGATCACAAGCCGGTCGGAAACGGAGGACGTGAGCATTTGAGAGGATTGTTCCTTGTCGACCGCAAAGTGGTCGATCCAGCTGCCGGACGCAATACGCGGGAAGACCGAGTCCGCTTCAACGGCTGAGCCCTTTCTTCAAACGCGGTACTTCGCGGTAGCACAATCTTCAACAGCTCAGCCTTAATGGTTGCACCCGGTTTTGGGGAGCTGTGCCATGTCGACTCCATATCTCCATGCTTCCGTTCCCATGAAGAGCACTGGGGCGGCGTACCTGTGGTGGCTCTTTTTTGGTAGCTTTGGAGCTCACAAGTTTTACCTTGGACAGCGAGGGATGGGGGCCCTTTACGCAGGTACTCTGGGGCTATTTTGGCTTGGTCTGATATGGGACCTGTTTACCCTGCCGTCACAGGTCAGAAATGCGAACAGGCGTGCCGTCGAGGATGCAAACGGTTCAGCTCGATCACGGGCTGGGTTTGACGGGGGCCTGGAGGTTTCAGACCAAGACCGGTCGAGCACCCGCGACATCGACTTTTCCCGGTACAGGTCGGCTTCCCCGCAACCCAGTCGAGGAATGGCAGTGAAAGCTTCGGCACCCCCCACATTCGGACGGCGGAGCTAGTTCCTTCTTTCTGCCGTGTCCGTGTGTGGCGCAGCCTCAAGCCGCCGCTCGCAGCCCAGGAGCCGAGTTCGCGGGCCGCTTGCTTGAGGCGCTCGGCTTGCGCCTCGTCCCAGGACATCTCAAAAAGGACCGGCTGGAGCGCGTCGCGATGCCGCGAGCCCGCATCGCAAGACTGATCCCTTGGGCTCTGTCCTACGCGCGGCCAAGCACGCAAGTTCCGGGACGCGAGAACGCGTTGATCTGCATGGCGGCGCGCTCTAAGCCGGCGGCGCACGGGGCGGGGCGATCATGAATGGACATAACGACCGGACGGGGGGCCAGATCCTCGTCGATCAGCTGAAGATCCAGGGCGTCGAACACGTGTTCTGCGTACCGGGCGAATCCTATCTGGCGGTGCTCGATGCGCTTCACGACGCACCGATCGCGCTGACCGTCTGCCGGCACGAGAGCGGGGCCGCCATGATGGCCGATGCAGCGGCCCGCCTGACCAATCGGCCCGGCATCTGCATGGTGACCCGGGGTCCGGGGGCCACCAATGCGGCGCACGGCGTTCACATTGCCGAACACGACTCGGTGCCCCTCGTCTTGTTCGTGGGCCAGATCGAGCGCCGCATGCGCGGCCGCGGCGCCTTTCAGGAGATGAACTATTCCGCCTTTTTCGGGTCGACCGCCAAGTGGGTCGTGCAGATCGAGGACCCGGCGCGCATCCCGGAGATCGTCTCGCGAGCCTTCCACGTGGCGCTTCAAGGGCGGCCAGGTCCGGTGGTGGTTGCGCTGCCCGAAGATGTGCTGACGGAGCGCGCCAGGGTCGAGGACGCAGTGCGGGTCGAGCCGGTGCTGCCTTGGCCCGCTCCTCCCCAGATGGCCGAACTGCAACGGCTGCTCTGGAGCGCCGCTCGGCCGATGCTGATCCTCGGCGGCAGCGGCTGGACCGCCAAAGCGCGGGCCGCCACCATGCGCTTTGCTGAACGGTTCGACCTGCCGGTCGCGACCTCGTTCCGCCGCGCCGCCCTGTTCGACGCCGAGCACCCGAACTATGCGGGCGAGATCGGCATCGGGCCGAACCCCAAGCTCAAGGCGCGCATCGCCGAGGCCGATCTTGTCATCCTGGCCGGCGGTCGCATGGCCGAAATGCCGTCGCAGTCCTACACGCTGCTGGACATCCCCCTGCCACGGCAAAGGCTCGTCCACGTTCACGCCGGCTCGGAGGAAATCGGGCGCGTCTACCATCCGGCTCTCGGAATCAACGCAGCCCCGACGAGCTTCGCTGCGGCGCTCGAAAGCCTCCAGCCCCCGGCCACGATTCCGTGGGGTATCGAAACGCGCCAGGCGCGCGCCGATTACCTCGCATGGACCGAGGAAGCGCCAAGCTCGCCGGGGCCGGTGAACATGGCCGAGATCGTGACGTGGCTGAGAGGAAGATTGCCGCGCGACGCCATCGTAACCAACGGGGCCGGTAACTACGCCATCTGGCCGGGTCGCTTCTATCGCTTTCGCGACTGGGGGACACAGCTGGCGCCAACGTCCGGCTCGATGGGCTACGGGGTTCCGGCTGCGGTCGGGGCCAAGCGGCTCCATCCGGAGCGTATCGTGGTCGCTTTCGCCGGCGACGGCTGCTTTCTCATGACGGGTCAGGAGTTCGCGACTGCGGTGCAGTACGGGCTCAACGTCGTCGTCATCGTCGTCGACAACGGCATGTACGGCACCATCAGGATGCATCAGGAGCGCGACTATCCCGGCCGCGTCACCGCCACCGGCCTCGCCAATCCGGATTTTGCCGCCTACGCGCGCGCCTTCGGCGGCACCGGCGAGACGATCGAGGCGAGCGTCGACTTCGCACCCGCCTTCGAGCGGGCCCTGGCCTCCGGGCTGCCCGCGATCCTGCACGTCAAGCTCGACCCGGAAGCCATCACGCCCACGACGACGCTCTCCGAAATCAGGGCCAAGGCTCTTCGGGCGGTCGGCTGAGCGGGCGTAGGCTCAGTAAAGATCCTGGTCGGGATTGGGCGTCCACGCGTCGAAGTTCGGCTCGGGAAGTCCGCGGACGAGCAAGTCGGAGTCGAACGGCTCCGCCTCCATGGCGTCGTCGCGGCGGCGGCGGCGACCCTCGCTGTTCGCCACCGCCGTCTCATAAGGGGCCGAGCCCAAGATGGTGATGCGCGCCCCTTCGGCCTCGACCATGGCGTACAAGGTCGCGGCATTCCGGGGCGAGAGTCTGATGCAGCCGTGCGAGGCGGTCCTGCCAAGCGAACGGGTGGCTGAGGAGCCGTGGATCGCATAGCTGCCATTGAAGAAGATCGAGTGGGGCATCGGCGAATTCTGGTACTTGCGTGAAAAATGCAGCTTCGCCATGCTTTGCACCCCGTAGGTTCCGCGGGGCGTCCTGAAGCCCTTGCGGGCCGTGGATACGGGCCAAAGGTAGCGTTCTCCGTTGCTCGAGGAGACCTGCATGGTCTGAGACGAGAGATCGACCCTGATGTCCACGGCGGCCCTTGCGGTGCCCGACAGCAGCGAGATGCCGAGCCACATCGCGGGCGGAAGTCTCCAAACGCGCATACGCATACTCCTCGGAAGGGGCTGTCCGATGTACCTCCAGGATTGAGCTTCATTGCCTGTGCGGTAAAGGCGCTCTTCGAAACAGAGTTTACGGGTTGCGCCGCGG
>JBBPYT010000347.1:0-10831 GCA_038199665.1 Hyphomicrobiales bacterium | reverse complement strand
GATGATGGCCCCGACGATGTTGCCCGAGTAGCCGCCGCGTCCGCCGAAGATGGAGGTTCCGCCGATGATGACCGCTGCCACTGAGGGAAGCAGGTAGATGTCGGCCAGACTCTGGTCGGCCGCGTTAGTCCCTCCGACCAGAACCAGGCCGGCGACGGCGGCGAAGAACCCGCAAAGCACGTAATCGACGAGGAGAACCCGCCACACGCGAATGCCGGCGAGCTTGCAGGCGTCGCGATTATCGCCGACCGCATAAAGCAGCCGCCCGAAGCCCGAGCGCTGCAGCCCGAAGATCATCAACGCGGCGATCGGCATCCACAAGAACAGGTCGATCGGCACGAAGCCCCAGAGCCTACCCGCGCCGAGCGTCTGGATGAACTCCGGCACGTGCGGCTGGCTGGCCAGCATCTGCTGGCTGTAGACGACGAGCAGGCCTTGCGTCATCAGCCCCGTGCCGAGCGTCATCACCAGAGGCTGGACGCGCAGGACCGCGATCCCGATGCCGTTCAGCAAGCCGACCGCAATACCGATCGAAAGCCCGATCAGCACTGCCGCGAGGCTGCCGTGCGACGAATTCGTGGCCAGGAGATAGGCTGCCGACGTGGCCACGCTGGCCACCGACAAGTCGATGCCGCCGGTCAGCATGACGAGTGTCTGGCCGGCCGCCAGAATGCCGAGCGGTGCCGCGAACAGCAGGATGTTCGACGTCCAAGTCGGGTTCACGGTGCCCGGGCGCGCCACTTCGATGCTGACCAAGAAAGCCGCCAGCAGCAGGATCAACACGATGATCGTGTTCCGGCGCATGAAGGGCAGCAGGCGTCCGAGGCTGCCGGGCGGCCGTCCGCCGGTGGTATTGGCGGGCACGGTCATTTGCGGCTTTGCAACAGGGTCACGAACCCGCCGATCATGACGACCACGACGATCAGGGTTCCCTGGATCACCTGCCCGTAGTTCGGATCGATGTTCAGGAAGATCAGGTCGGTCGGGATCAGGGTCAGCAGGAAGGCCGCGATGACCGGCCCGATCATGCCGCCCTTGCCGCCGGTGAGGCTGACCCCGCCGATGACGAGCGCGGCGAGGCCGCTCAGCGTGTAGTAGGTGCCGGCAAGCGGCGCCCCGATGCCGGTCGTCATCGTCAGTGCAAGGCCGCCAACGGCACCGAACAGCCCGCTGAACACATAGGCCAGAATGCGGGTGCTCTCGACCGAGACGCCGCTTCGGAAGGCCGCGATCTTGTCGCTGCCCACGGCATAGATCAGCAGGCCCAGACGGCTCCGGCTGATCGGGAGCCATATGAGCGAGACCGCGACGACCAGCAGGATGACGGCATTCGGCAGCCACGGGGCGAAGGTCGTGCCTGCCGCAAGGTCGAGAAACTCCTGCGGCGCGCCGCCGCCCGGCTTTTCCAGGATCAGCAAGGCGACGCCGCCCCAGATGAAGCCCGTCGTCAGGGTGACCACGACGTCCGGGATGCGCGACACCACGACGATGATGCCGTTCAGGGCTCCCTGCACGGCTCCGGCCAGCAGGATCAGCCCCGCAAGGGCCAGCGATTGCGTAAAGCTCGCGTGCTGCATGGTGCTGGCCGCCAGCACGTTGGACACCGCCATCAGCGACCCGATCGAGAGGTCGATGCCACCCGACAGCACCACCACGGTCTGGGCCGCGGCGGCCATCGCCAGGGGAAGTGCGCCGAGCGCCAGGGACTGGACGTCGAAGGCGCCGAAATCGGGATGGATCCGTGCCGTGAACAGAAGGGCGAGAACGAGCAGCCCGGGCATGCCGACCAGCGCCGAATGCCGCCTGACGAAGCGCGGCAGCCTGAGCGAGCCGCGGTTCGAGGCCGCGGGATGCGGCGCCGTCATGCCGGTACCCCGTCGAGTGGCGATACGGCACGCGGCACCAGCCCATGCGCGGCCCGCAGCAGCGTTGCCTCATCGGCTTCGCTGGCCGGCAGTTCGTTGACGACGCGCCCGCCGAACAGCACGATCGCGCGGTCGCAGGCCAGCGGGACCTCGGGAAGCTCCGAGGTGAACAGCAGGACGGCCGAGCCGGCGGCGGCGAGTTCCCGGACCAGGGCATAGATTTGGCGCTTCGTGCCGATGTCGATGCCGCGGGTCGGATCGAAACAGAGCAGCGTCTTGAAGCCGCTTGCGAGCCAGCGCGCGATGACGACCTTTTGCTGGTTGCCGCCGCTGAGACGCCGCAGTTCCGATTCGGCGCGGGTGTCAATCTGCAGGCGTTTGATCGCCGATTCGACGCGCCTTCGCTCGGCCGCCATGGCGACCGGCCCCCAGGCTCCAAGCCCGCGGAACAGGGGAAGCGCGACATTCTCCCGGATGGAGCGCTGCTGCAGCAGGGCCTGCAGCCGGTTGGCCGGCACGAGGACGAGCCCGGCCCGGATCGCGTCCGCCGGATGGCGGAACTTGAGTTCCTGCCCTTCGGCCAGGATGATACCGCCGTCGGCGCGGCGCACGCCCGCGATACAATCGAAGAGCTCTTCCTGGCCCTGGCCTTCGAGCGCCGCGACGCCCAGCACCTCGCCGGCCCTGAGCTCGAACGAAACGTCCTGGAGCAGGTGACCGCAGCGCAGGTTCCGTACGGCGAGCGCCACGGGGGTGCCGGGCGGCAGAATCCGGTCGGCCGCGCGATCGAGCGCAGTGGCGGTGATCTTCGCGACCTCCGCCCCGAGCATCAGCGACACGATCCGTTCCTCGCTGCCGCGCGCCGTATCGGTCACGCCCACCGTGATGCCGTCGCGCAGGACAGTGGTCCGGTCGCAGAGCACCGAGACTTCCGCCATGCGATGCGAAATGAAGATCACCGAATGGCCCCGGCCGCGCCAGCGGCGGACCATGTCGAACACCTTCTCGGCGAGATCGGCGGGCAGCGCCGCCGTGATCTCGTCGAGCAGCAGCACCTTAGGTTCGGAGGCCAGGGCGCGCGCCAAATCGATCAGGCGCAGGATCGGGTAGGGAAGGTCGCGGATGAAGGCGCCGAGATCGATGCGCTCGACGCCAAGTTCGGCAAGCCAGCCGAGAACCGCTTTCATGGGGACGCGCGCCAAGCGCATATTCTGCGCCACCGTCAGGTCCGGCACGAGTGCGGGGTCCTGGTAGACCGACACGATCCCGGCGTGGCGGGCTTCCGCGGGTGATCGGAAGGTCCGGGCTTCGCCCCCGAGCATGATGGTGCCGGTGTCGCAGGGAAAGACGCCTGTGATGATTTTGACGAGGGTGCTCTTGCCGGCCCCGTTGGCGCCCATCAGCGCATGGACTTCGCCGGGACGGACCACAAGGGCCGCAGCCCGGAGCGCCACCACAGCGCCGAAGCGTTTCGCCACGTCCCTGATGTCGAGCAGGGCGGAACTTTC
Organism: Hyphomicrobiales bacterium; assembly: GCA_038199665.1. GTDB lineage: Bacteria > Pseudomonadota > Alphaproteobacteria > Rhizobiales > Beijerinckiaceae > Lichenihabitans. The sequence goes on along the minus strand of JBBPYT010000347.1, from coordinate 7,458 downwards.
ACTCATCGAAGGAAGATCCCGTCCTCGCTGTTCGATCGCCTGGGAGACGTTCTTCCCTCGTCCTTCGACATGGGTTCTCCGAACCTAGCTCAGGAGGAGGGAAGAGCAGGTCAAACAGGGCCGGTCTCGAACCCTCGCCCTGAGCCCGTCGGAGCACGAGGGTTCGAAACGCCTTGTAATCTTACGGACCCTTGCAGGCCAGGATCTGTTCCTTGGTATAGGTCGTATAGGGTTTGATCTCGTAATCCACGCTGTAGAACGGGTCGAGCTTGGGATCGTAGTTCTTCTTGAGGTTGGCCATATTGGCGTCGCTGGTATTGTCCCAAACCTCGGGATTGATCTTGATGACGTGGGGGTGATCCTTCTTCTCCAGCACGTCGAGCGCTACCGCGAGACCCGCACCACCGACCGACGGGGGATTGGTGACCGCAGCGCCCGTGAAACCGGCGCTCTTCAGATCGATCAATTGCCCGACGAAGCCGTTGTTGTCGGCGCCGATCACCGGAACGTAGGGCTTCTGCGATGTCTTGAACGCTTCGACCACGACGGCATCGAGGCCCGACGTCCAGATCCCATCGATCTGCTTACCCGAGGCGAGCAGGTCCTTTGCCTCCTGGGCCGCCTTGTTCAGCGCCCAGCCGGTGAAAGGGGCCGCCACCACCTTGATGTCGGGATACGCCTTCAACGCCTCGGTGAAGCCTTCATGCCGGTCGGCATCGGCCGGAACGCCATCGATGCCGCGCATCTCGACCACATCGCCCTTTCCGTTGAGCCGCTTGAACAGCCACTCCGCCCCGAGCTTGCCGTAGGCGACCTGATCGTTCGACAGCACATAGGCTTCCGGAGCCGACACGGCCTGATCGACCGCGACAACCACGATGCCCTTGGCGGCGGCCTGTTTGATGACCGGATTGAGCGCCTCGCGGTCCGATGGATTGACGATGATGGCGTTGACGCCAGCCGAAATGAGATTGCGCAAATCGGAGATCTGCTCCGCCGGGCCGGCGTTCCGGTTGGCCACGATGACCTTGGAAACAAGCCCGGAAGCTTCGGCTTGCGCCTTCACCGAACAGATCATTTCCTCGCGCCAGCCGTTGCCGATCAGCGTATTCGATACGCCGACGACATATTTACCGGCGGCCTGCGCCGAACCGGCCATGGCCGCGGCGGACAGCAGCGGCAGCAGCGAAACATATGCGATACGACCAGAGCGTTTCATCCTAACCTCCCTCTCGTTCGGCGCCCGACCATCGCGTTGATCGCGATTTGTCGAGGTCAGACCCGGTCCAATGTTGCGGGCATCCAGCTGCCGTTGGCAAGGCTCGATGCGACGGCCGCTTCGACGAAGCGGATTCCTTTGGCGCCGTCGATCACCGTAGGCACGGATGCGAGCGCCGCAGGATCGGGCGCCGTGCCGGCGCGGCGCGCCCGGATCAGGCTCGCCGCGTCGCGGTAAAGATTGGCGAACCCCTCGATATAGCCCTCCGGGTGGCCGGACGGCATGCGTGAGCTGCGCGAGGCCTCGGGCGTATTCCCTGGGCCGCCACGCACCAGTGTGCGGGTGGGCTCGCCATAGGGCGTGAAACGCAGCAGTTCCGGGCTCTCGGCGAACCATTCGAGCCCGCCCTTGTCGCCATAAACCTTCAGCGACAGGCCGTTGGCGTTGCCGGGCGCCACCTGGCTCGCCATCAGCACGCCTTTGGCCCCGCCGCGATAGCGCAGCATGACATGGGCATTGTCGTCGAGCCTGCGGCCCGGCACGAAGGTCGAAAGATCGGCCGAGACCTCCGCGAGGTCGAGACCGGTGACGAAGCCCGCAAGGTTGTGCGCATGCACACCGATGTCGGCCAGGCAGGCGGACGCGCCGGCGCGGGCAGGGTCGGTTCGCCATTCGGCCTGCTTGTGGCCACCCGCGTCGATCGGTAGCGTCAGCCAGTCCTGGATATAGGCGGCGTGGACGATGCGCAGCGTGCCGATCTCGCCAGCGGCGATCATCTCCCTGGCCTGGCGGACCATCGCATAACCGGTGTTGTTCAGCGTCACCGCAAAGACGTGACCGCTCGCTCGGGCGAGGTCGACCAGTTCATAAGCTTCGGCCATCGTGGTCGACAGCGGCTTGTCGCAGATCACGTCGATCCCGGCCGCGAGGAAGGATTTAGCCACCGGATAATGCAGGTGATTGGGCGTCACGATGGCGACGGCTTCGATACCGTCCGGCCTGGCAGCCTCCCGCTCGGCCATTTCTGCGAAGCTCGAGTAGACGCGGTCGGGCGCGAGCCCAAGATCGGCGCCCGATGCCCGCGCATTCCCCTCGTCCGCCGAAAGGGCACCGGCGACGAATTGGTAAAGGTCGTCGAGGCGCGCCGCGAAGCGATGGACCGCACCGATGAAAGCACCGCGTCCGCCGCCGACCATGCCGAGGCGGATGCGGCGCCCGCCCGCGACCCCGTCCGCAGTCGCATGGACCATCCGCTAGCTCCGGATGCCGAGCAAGGCGCGGTTCGTGGCGCTGTCCGCATGGGTCGTGGCGAAGTCGTCGAACACGCGATCGGTGACCTCTAAGATGTGGTCGGCGATGAAGGTTGCGCCGTTCCTGGCCGCGACCTCCGGATGTTCGAGGCAGCATTCCCATTCGTAGACCGCCCAGCCGGCGAAGTCATAGGCGGCGAGCTTGGAGAATATGCCTTTGAAGTTCACCTGGCCATGCCCGAGGGATCGGTCCCGCCCGGCCCGTTCCAGCCAGTTCTTGTAGCCGCCGTAGGCGCCCTGCCGCGCCGTGGGGTTGAATTCCGCGTCCTTGACGTGGAACATCTTGATGCGTTCGTGGTAGAGGTCGATGAACCCCAGGTAGTCCATGCCCTGCTTGATGTAATGGCTCGCATCGTAGTTGATGTTGCAGCGTGGGTGATTGCCGACGGCCTCGAGAAACATCTCGAACGTGTCGCCGTCGAAAAGATCCTCGGTCGGGTGGATCTCGTAGCAAAGGTCGACGCCCGCCGCGTCGTAGGCGTCGAGGATCGGTGTCCAGCGGCGCGCCTGCTCGGCGAAACATTCCTCGATCAGGCCGGCGGGGCGCTGGGGATAGGGATAAAAGTAGGGCCAAGCCAGGGAGCCCGAGAAGGTCACGCTCTCGGTGAGGCCGAAACGCTTCGAGACGGCGGCGCCCTTGGTGACCTGGTCGGCCGCCCAGTGGCGGCGCTTTTCCGGGTTGCCGCGAACGTGTTCGGGCGCCTGGCCGTCGAACATGGCATCGTAGGCCGGGTGGACCGACACCATCTGCCCCTGGAAGTGGGTCGAAAGCTCGGTGATCTCGATTCCGATCTCGGCGAGCCGGCCCTTGATCTCGTCGCAGTAGGTGGCGCTCTCGGCGGCTTTGTCGAGGTCGAAAAGCCGCTTGTCCCAGGTGGGGATCTGGATGCCCCTGTAACCATAGCCCTTGGCCCAGCGTGCGATGGTCTCCAGCGAATTATGTGGCGGCGTATCGCGGACGAACTGCGCCAAGAACAAGCCGGGCCCTTTGATCGTCCTCACCTCGGCAACCTCCCCGAAAGCGCGACCGCGCCCGGTTCGTCCGGTCGTCGCCCATTGCCGCCGCAGGATGGCCAAAGCGTCTCGTTTGTCAAATTGGAACCGGGCCGCACGCCCGAGCCGTCGGAGCCTGGAGGCGCGAGATCACAAGCGCCAGAGTTCGATGCCGTTCGGGACGGATGCCCTGTCGAGCAGCCACTTGATGTCGAGCACGATGCCGCTTCCGCCCCGAAGAAGTTGAGACACCATGGGCCAGCCGCCATCCGCGAAGGCGCGATGGGCGACAGCCACGATGACCGCATCGGCCGGCGCGAGCGCATTCAGCGGGTGAATCGCAAGTCCGTATTCCTTCTCCACGTCGGCCGGACAGGCTTCGGGGTCGCTGATCTGAACCGTCACCTCGTGGCTCTTGAGCTCTTCGACGATGTCCACGACCTTGCTGTTGCGGATATCGGGAACGTTTTCCTTGAACGTGATTCCGAGAACGGTCACGACGGGATTCGGGCGGCCGAGACGCATCAGGCGACGCAAGCATTCCCGCGCGATGTGCTGTCCCATGGCGTCGTTGACCCGACGGCCGGCCAGAACAACCTGCGGATGGTAGTTGGACCGTTCCGCCTTGTGGGTCAGGTAATACGGGTCGACGCCGATGCAGTGGCCGCCGACGAGGCCAGGCCAGAAGGGCAGGAAATTCCACTTCGTGCCCGCGGCCGCCAGGATGTCTCCGGTGTCGATACCCAGGCGCCCGAAGATGAGCGACAACTCGTTCATGAGGGCGATGTTGAGGTCGCGTTGGGTGTTCTCGATGACCTTAGCGGCCTCGGCGGCCTTGATCGACGGCGCGCGATGAATGCCGGCCTTAACGACGCTGGCGTAGGTTTCGGCGATGATGTCGAGGGTGCGGGCGTCCTGTCCGGAAACGACCTTGATGATCGATTCGAACCGGTGTGCCCGGTCGCCGGGATTGATCCGCTCCGGCGAATACCCGACGGCGAAATCCGTCCCGCCAACGAGTCCGGAAGCAGCTTCCAGGACCGGCAGGCAGTCCTCTTCGGTCGCGCCGGGGTAGACGGTCGATTCGTAGACCACGACGTCGCCCGGCTTGAGCACCGCTCCGACCGTCCGGGACGCCGCGAGAAGGATAGAAAGATCCGGCTGTCGCGCCTCGTCGATCGGGGTCGGCACGGTCACGATGAAGAAATCAGCCGCTTCGAGGTCGGCGGCGTCGTGCGTCATTTTCAGGGTGGCGTGCTTGAGATCCTCCGGGCCGACTTCACGCGTCCGGTCTTGCCCCAGCTTCAGTTCGGCCACGCGATCCCGGTCGATGTCGAAACCGACCACGGTGAAGCCGGCGCGCGCGAAAGCGCAAGCGACCGGCAGGCCGACATAGCCCAGGCCGACTACGGCAATCCGGCGACGATGAACCATGATGGGGCGCTGTCCTCGTGACCAGAGTGTTAACGCAAGCATAGAACCCGAAGCGGCATCATCGAAACCCGAACGTCGTCACGCCCGCCGGGACTGGAGATGGGATCTCAGCATCGCCTCGAGGTCGGACCCGTCGAACCGGACGGCCGCGATACCGGCCCCTTGGGCCGCTGCAAGATCGCCAGGCTTGTCTCCCACCAGCAGACTTCGCTCGACATCGACCGGCCAAGTGTCGAGGAGGTCCAGAACCATCCCGGATCTGGGTTTTCGACAGGCGCATGCCTTGGCAAACCGCTCGACGACACCGTCCGGGTGATGGGGGCAGAACCGGATGGCGTCGAGATGCGCGCCATGAGCCCGCAGCTCGCATTGCATATGCTTGTGCACCCGGCGAACCGCATCCTCGTCGAAGTAGCCGCGCGCCACGCCCGATTGGTTCGTCACCACGAAGGCGAAATAGCCCCGGTCGTTGACAAGCTTCACTGCGGTTATGGCGGTTTTAGTCCAGTGGAAGCGCCCGATATCGCCCACGTAGCCATGGTCCTGGTTCAGCACCCCGTCGCGGTCGAAGAAGATCGCCGGTCGCCGTGGCCGGGTCCACGCGGGTCGGGCTTCCGAAGCCGTTCGGTCCGAACCTTCGAAAGAGAACATGGCAGAGTCGTAGTCACGACCGCAAACCAGTCCCCGTGCCACCAGCTGGGGCAGCACGTCGTGCTCGAACGAACCCCTTTCGGCAAATCCCGCGAGCGCCGAGGTTCTCACCAGAAAGACCCCGGCGGCCGAGAAGGGTGCCGTCGCCCCGCCCGGCTCGGAAACGCCGATGAACCGCTCGTTCTCGAGATTCAATGTAGCGGCCTGAGTGCCGTCGGCAGGGCGGCGAAGCGCCATGGCGACGGATGCTGAGGGGATCGAAGCCAGCAAGGGGATCAGATCGAGAATATTGAAGTCGAACGCATATCGGTCATCGACCAGGAACATGGCGTCGTCCGATGGCGGTCCGATACCGCGCAGAGCGCCCGCGCTGCCGGTCTGCCCGATTCCGGCCGCGGTTTCGACCTCGATGCCGAATTTCGGGCCGGCCAGGCGCGCGGCGGCATGAAGCGGCGAGGCGGAGCCCTCGGCCAGCAGCACCGCACGTTCGAACCCGAACCTTGCCAGCTCCCACAACAGGGTCTCGATAAGGCCGGGGCGGTCGGCCAACCGGGAGGGGCCGCCTTCTCCTGCCAGGATGGCGCATCGGGTCGGCGCGATCACGGAGCCGCCGTGGCGGCCGAGGCCCTGCCGAAAATCCGCTCTTCCGCGATGGCGCAGAGGATGTGCCCGAGGGTGATGTGGACCTGTTGGATGAACGGCGTCCGATCGCACGGCACCCGGAGCGCTTCGTCGCACAGCTCCAGCATGGGGCTCTCGGCGGATCCGGTGAAGCCGACCGTCGTCAGACCGCACTCGCGCGCGACCTTCAGGCCGGCCAGGATGTTGGGGGAGCGCCCGGAAGTGGAGATGCCGCAGAACACATCGCCCGGAGCGCCGAGACCTCGGATCTGTCGGGCGAAGACCTGCTCGAACCCGTAATCGTTGGAAATGGACGTCAGCACGGAAGAGTCCGTCGTGAGCGCGATCGCGGCGAGCGGGGCGCGATCGAAGTTGAAGCGGGCGACGAACTCGCAGGCGATGTGTTGGGCATCCGCGGCGCTGCCGCCGTTGCCGGCGAATAGCAGCTTCTTGCCGTCCGACAAGGCCGCCGTGACGAGGCCCACCGCGCGGGCGAGCGCGGCCCGGAGCGGACGGTCCTCCAGGGTCCTGGTCATGATGTCGCGGGACAGTTCCAGGTCGGCAAGGATGCGCTGCTCCGTGTCGTACTCCATGGCGGGGGCCTTTGCTCTCCGGGTGATGCTCGGGGTCCGGCCCGCGCACGAGACCGCGTCCGATCGGTGTTGGGAGCCAATACATGAAGCCGTCGCCGCTCGCCTCCGGAAAGTTGGTCGGGCTCCGTGGGTTCGGCGAGGACGGTCGATCGGATCCGGGGATTGCTGTCGCGCCGCGGGTGCTCGACAATGGGAGCGCGAACGCGCGCAGCATCGGAGTCGAAATGCTCATAGGTCATCTGGCTTTGATCGCCGCCGCGGTTTTCACGGGTGCCGCGCTCTACATCAACCTCGCCGAGCAGCCCGCGCGCCTTGTGCTCGACGATCAAGCGCTGCTGTCGCAGTGGAAACCGTCCTACAAGCGAGGATTAGCGATGCAGGCTCCGCTCGCCGTCGCGGGCTGCGCGTTGGGGCTGATCGCCTGGTGGCAATCGACAGAACTCGGATTTCTGCTCGGCGCCATTTTGATGATTGCGAACTGGCCATGGACGCTCCTGGGCATCAGGCCCACGAATAACGCGCTGATCGCGATCGATCCGGCGCGAGCAACTCCGCAAGCCAGGGCACTCGTGGTCAAATGGGGCGCCCTGCATGCCGTTCGCTCGGCTCTCGGCGGTCTCGCGACGATCGCATTTCT
>JBBPYT010000346.1:0-22123 GCA_038199665.1 Hyphomicrobiales bacterium | reverse complement strand
GCGACCGATAAAAGGGCTGTAACTATAACCCCGAACCCGACCCGCGAGTCGAGCCTCTGCCGATCAACGAAGAAAGGCGGCCTCGCGACCGCCTTGCTTCGACTGCACGCAACATGCTCGAAACTTGATCAATAGCGACAGGCTTTCTTCTGGAGATGCGTTCGCTTCTCGTAGGGGCCGCAAGAGTAAACCCCACGTTGACGGTAGCCATAGGCGGCAGTCTGGTAGCCGGGATTGTAGCCGTCGCCGTAACCACCGCCGTAGCTTCCGGCATCGCCGCCATAGCCTCCGTATGGGTAGCCGTACCCGTACCCGCCGTAGGGGTAGCCATAGCTGGCCGAGGCGAGACCGTAGCCCACGCCAAAGCCGATCCCGGGACCGAAGCCCCAGCCGAACCGGCGGAACCCGAAGCGACGCCAGCCGAACCGGCGAGGGCCGAACCCGCGGAATCCGACGCGCCCGAAGCCACCCCGGAAGCCAAACCCGCCCCTGAAGCCGCCGAAACCGCGGCGGAAGCCGCCAAAGCCGCGGTGGAAGCCGCCAAAGCCGATGTGGTGGAAGCCGCCGAAGCCTCCGCGGAACGCCTGCGCGGGTTCGATCGTGCTGAGTGTGACGGCGCCGATCGAGAAGGCGGCGACGCCGACCATGACCACCTTCTTCAAGGCCGCCTTGTAAGGTGAAACCGGATTAGACATGAGGGCAGTGTCCTGTTCTAGCTCTTTCAACGCCAATGCCCGACTTCCCTGGAATGTTCCGACTCTGCCTGCCGATGAAGTTAAAATACAGGGTTCTATTCATCTTATGTTCATTTAGATGAATGAAAAGCAGCATCGCGATTTTCGAGTTGCTCCAAATCAGCTTCTGCGCTTTCAGTTGAGGTGAACAATTGAAATATAGATCGACCTTGGATTCAGGGTCGTGCCTCCTCGGCTCAAAGCTTGCTTAAGAGTCTCGCACGAGCGCGATCCATTGCTCTTCGGAAATGACCTCGATTCCGAATTCTATCGCCTTGGCGAGTTTGGAGCCGGCTCCCGGCCCTGCCACGACCAGGGAGGCCTTCTTGGAGACCGAGCCCGTCACCTTGGCGCCGAGCGCTTCGGCGCGCGCTTTCGCCTCGTCGCGCGTCATGCGCTCGAGCGAGCCCGTGAACACGATGGTTTTGCCTGCCACCGGGCTGGTCGCGGCAACCGCCTCCATAGGCTCGACGGTGACCTGCTCAAGCAGCCGATCGAGAACCTCCTCGTTGTGGGGCTCGGAGAAGAAATCGGCGACCGCCTCGGCTACGACTTCGCCCAGGCCTTCGATGGCACGCAATTCGCCGCGCGCCTCGGAAGCCGGTTCGGCGGCCCCGCGCGCCACGCTCCGCAGCGCTTCGATGGTGCCGAAGTGTCGGGCGAGCCGGCGCGCGTTGGTTTCGCCGACATGGCGGATGCCGAGCGCCAGGATGAAACGGTTCAGCGGTACGTGGCGGCGCGCTTCGACGGCCTCGAAAAGGTTCCTGACCGAGGTTGCGCCATAGCCTTCGCGATCGGCGAGCTTGGTGAGGCTCGCCTCGTCACGCGCCTGGAGCGTGAAAATCTCGGCCGGAGTCTTGATTAGACCCAAGCCGTAGAAGAGCTCGATCTGCTTGTCACCGAGCCCTTCGATGTCGAAGGCATTGCGCGAACAGAAATGCTTGAGCCGCTCCACCGCCTGAGCCGGACAGACGAGGCCGCCGGTGCAGCGCCGCACAGCGTCCGTTTCCCCGGTTTTCGGATCGATCTCGCGGATCGCGGCCGAGCCGCAGGCCGGACAGACCTCGGGAAAGCGGAACGGTACCGCCTCGGGCTCTCGCTCCTCGAGCACGGCGCCGAGGATCTGCGGGATGACATCGCCGGCCCGCTGGACCAGAACGGTATCGCCGACCCTTACGTCCTTGCGGACGATCTCGTCCTCGTTGTGCAGGGTGGCATGCTCCACCACGACGCCGCCCACCGTGACGGGCTGTAGATTTGCTACCGGCGTCAAGGCGCCGGTTCGGCCGACCTGGATGTCGATCCCGAGGAGTTTCGTCGTGGCGCGTTCTGCCGGAAACTTATGGGCCACCGCCCATCGCGGGGCGCGCGACACGAAGCCGAGCCGCGCCTGATAGGAGAGGTCGTCCACCTTGTAGACGACGCCATCGATGTCATAGGGCAGGGAGGCGCGCCGATGCTCGATGTCCCGGTAATGTTCGACCAGGGCTTCGGCCGAGGACGCCAGGCGGGTGAGCGGGTCGGTCGGCAAGCCGAAGCGGCGGAAAGCTTCGATCATGCCCATCTGGGTCGCGGCCGGCATGGCGCTCATCTGGCCCCAGGCGTAGGCGGAGAAACGCAGCGGCCGCGCCGCCGTGATCGCCGGATCGAGCTGGCGTAGCGAGCCGGCGGCCGAATTGCGCGGATTGGCGAAAGTGGGCCGGCCCGCTTCGGCCTGGCGGGCGTTCAGCTTGGCAAAATCCACCTTGAGCATGAAGACTTCGCCGCGCACTTCGCAGATCGCCGGGACATCGCGGCCCTCGAGCTCGTGCGGAATGTCCTCGATGGTCCGCACATTGGCGGTCACGTCCTCGCCTTCGAAACCGTCGCCGCGGGTCGCAGCCTGGACCAGGCGGCCCTCCTCATAGCGCAATGAGCACGACAGGCCGTCAATCTTCGGCTCCGCGGTGATGGCCAACGGTGCATCAGCCGCAAGGCCCAAGAAGCGGCGGACGCGTCCCACGAAGTCAGCGACTTCGCTGTCGGCGAAGACGTTGCCGAGCGACAGCATGGGAACTCTGTGCCGCACCGAAGCGAATTTCTGGGACGGCGGGGCACCGACCTTGGCGCTGGGCCCCTTGGGCGAGGCCAGCGCCGGAAACGCTTCCTCGAGCGCCACTATTCGGCGGCGCAGCGCATCGTATTCCGCATCCGAAACCGTGGGCGCGTCGTGCTGATGATAGGCGACATCATGCGCCGCGACTTCCGCTGCCAGACGGGCATGCTCCTCGCGGGCGTTGTGTTCGGAGCCGGGGATCGGTTTGGGATCGGTCATTGTTGCAGGGGCCGAGGCGCGGAGGGCATAGGGTGCGGCCCTGCGGCAGCTATCATGGAACAACCATCAAGCCAGGCCGGCAGCAAAGCTGCTGCCAACGGGACAGACCCGATCAGGGGTTCTGCGGTGGTAAGAAATGCGCGTCGTGGAGACCGGCGAGCCGCACGACCTCCGCCGGGTCGGCGAGCTTGTCGATGCGCTCCAAGAGATCCCAAAGCTTGCCGGTCTGCGACACCCACATTTCCCTACTCGGCCGCCTTCTTGGCCGCGGTCTTGACCTGCGGGTCGAGCTTGCCGGCCGCGTAAAGCTTGGCCATCGCAGACAAGGGCAGCGGCTTGATCTTCGCGGCATTGCCGGCCGTGCCGAATTCCTCGAAGCGCTGCTTGCACAGCTTGGTCATGGCATCCATCGCAGGTTTCAGATATTTGCGCGGGTCGAACTCGGCCGGATTCTCGGCGAAAACCTTGCGGATCTGGCCCGTCATGGCCATGCGGTTGTCAGTGTCGATATTGATCTTGCGCACGCCATGCTTGATGCCGCGCTGGATCTCTGCCACCGGCACACCCCAGGTCTGGCCCATCTCGCCGCCATAGCGGTTGATGATGTCCTGCAGATCCTTCGGCACCGAGGACGAACCATGCATCACCAGATGCGTGTTCGGCAGCAGCCTGTGGATTTCCTCGATGACGTTCATGGCGAGCACGTCGCCGTCGGGCTGGCGCGTGAACTTGTAGGCTCCATGCGAGGTGCCCATGGCGACCGCGAGCGCGTCGACCTTGGTCAGGGCCACGAATTCGGCAGCCTCGGCGGGGTTCGTCAGCAACTGGTCGTGCGACAGCGTGCCTTCGGCGCCATGTCCGTCTTCCTGTTCGCCGCCGCCGCTTTCGAGAGAGCCGAGCACACCCAACTCGCCCTCGACCGACAAGCCCGCCCAATGCGCCATCTCGCAGACCGCCCGGGTGATGCGGACGTTGTAGTCCCAGTCGGCCGGCGTCTTGCCGTCCGCCTTGAGCGAGCCGTCCATCATCACGGAGGTGAAGTTGCTCTGGATCGCCGTGGCGCAGGTGGCCTCGCTGTTGCCGTGGTCGAGATGTACGCAGACCGGGATGTGCGGATAGATCTCCACCACCGCATCCATCATCTTGGTCAGCATGATGTCGTTGGCGTAGGCGCGTGCGCCGCGCGACGCCTGGAGAATGACCGGAGCGTCGCAGCTATCCGCCGCCGCCATGATGGCCAGCGCCTGTTCCATGTTGTTCATGTTGAAGGCGGGCACGCCGTAGTTCCGCTCCGCCGCATGGTCGAGCAATTGCCGCAATGAGATCCGGGCCATCTTTGTCTCTCCTCACGAGCCGTATAGAACCGGCGTTACCGCCTGCGAAGCGCCTCGACGCCTGGCAGCGTCTTGCCTTCGAGCCATTCGAGGAAAGCGCCGCCCGCGGTCGAAACATAGGTGAGGTCGTCGGCGACGCCAGCCGTGTTCAAGGCCGCAACCGTATCGCCGCCGCCCGCCACCGTCACGAGCTTTCCGGCTTTGGTCAGGGCAGCGGCTTCCTTGGCGATGGCCATGGTACCCGCATCGAACGGCGGCATTTCGAAAGCCCCGAACGGACCGTTCCACACCAGCGTTTTCGAGCGTTCCAGCACGGCCCTCACCTGTTCGACCGAGCGCGGCCCGATATCGAGGATCATGTCTTGCGAACCGACCTCGTCCACAGAGACGGCGCGGCACGGCGCGTGAGCCTTGAACTCGGATGCCACAACGGCATCGACCGGCAGCACGATCTCGCAGACCCCGGATTCGTTGAGGACCTTGCGGGCCGTACCGGCAAGGTCGTGCTCGCAGAGCGACTTTCCCACCGGTTTGCCCTGCGCGGCCAGGAAAGTATTGGCCATGCCGCCGCCGATCACCAGGATGTCGACCCGCTTGACCAGGTTGCCGAGGAGTTCGAGCTTGGTCGACACCTTGGCTCCGCCGACGATCGCCGCGACGGGTCGTTCGGGACTTTCCAGCGCGCGCGACAGGGCCGTGAGTTCGGCTTCCATGGTCCGTCCGGCATGGGCCGGCAGCTTGCCGGCGAGGCCCTCGGTCGAAGCATGGGCGCGGTGCGCCGCCGAGAAAGCGTCGTTCACATAGATGTCGCCGAGCGCCGCGATGGCCTCGACGAACTCCGGATCGTTCTTCTCTTCTCCGGCGTGGAAACGGGTGTTTTCGAGCAGCAGGATATTGCCGTCCTTCATGGCTTCGATCGCCTGCCGGGCCGCATCGCCGATCGTTGCGGGCACGAAATCGACCGGACGGCCGAGGCTGTTGGCCAGTGCCGATGCGACGGGCCGCAGCGAGTTCTTCTCGTCCGGGCCGCCCTTGGGCCGGCCGAAATGAGCGAGCAGAATGACCTTGCCGCCCTTGTCGGCAATCTCCAGGATGGTCGGAAGGATGCGCTCGATGCGGGTTGCGTCGGTGACGCGCCCGTTCTCGGTCGGCACGTTGAGGTCGACGCGGACCAAAACGCGTTTGCCGGCAAGGGAGGCCTCGTCAAGGGTGCGGAAGGTGGTCATAGGTTCGTCTTCGTTGTTCCGGCTCGCCGCGTGTCCTGAAGCCTTCATCGACCGTCGTCCTTCGACACGGGTCCTGCGGACCAGGCTCGGGATGAGGAATGATCGTCCCCGGTTCAGAGCAGCTTCGCCATGGCTACGGCCGTGTCGGCCATGCGGTTCGAAAAGCCCCATTCGTTGTCGTACCAGGCCATGACGCGCACGAAGGTGCCGTCGATCACCTTGGTCTGGTCCATGTGGAAGGTCGACGAGTGCGGGTCGTGGTTGAAGTCCGACGACACGTTGGGCGCATCCGTGATGGCCAGCACGCCTTTCAGTTCCTGCTCGGCGGCCCGCCGCATCGCAGCGTTGATCTCGTCCTTGGTGGTCGCACGCTTCGACACGACTTTGAGGTCGATCAACGATACGTTCGGGGTCGGCACGCGAATCGCCGAGCCGTCCAGCTTGCCGTTGAGTTCCGGCAGCACGAGGCCGATCGCCTTGGCGGCGCCGGTCGAGGTGGGGATGGACGACAGCGCCGCCGCGCGACCCCGGTAGAGATCGTTGTGCAGGGTGTCGAGCGTCGGCTGATCGCCCGTATAGGAATGGATGGTCGTCATGAAGCCGTGCTCGATGCCGATGGTATCGTTCAGCACCTTGGCGACCGGCGCGAGACAGTTCGTCGTGCAGGAACCGTTGGATACGACGAGGTGTTCCGCTTTCAGCTTGTCATGGTTGACGCCATAGACGACCGTCAGATCGGCCCCGTCGGCCGGGGCCGAAACCAGCACAAGCTTGGCGCCCGCCTTGAGGTGGGCTGCGGCTTTGTCGCGCGACGTGAAGATACCGGTGCATTCGAGCGCCACATCGACGCCGAGTTCCTTGTGCGGCAGCGTCGAAGGGTCTCTGATGGCGGTCACCCTGATCGGGCCGCGCCCGGCGTCGATCGCGTCGCCGCTGACCGTCACCTTGTGCGGGAACCGGCCATGCACGCTGTCGAAGCGCAGCAGATGGGCGTTGGTCTCGACCGGGCCGAGATCGTTGATGGCCACCACCTGGATGTCTTCGCGGCCTGATTCGATGATGGCGCGGAGGATGTTGCGGCCGATCCGTCCGAAGCCGTTGATGGCGACCTTCACCGTCATGTCGTATCTCCTCCCACCCGCGAACGAAGCGGTCCGCGGGAGCACGCGCAAAGACAGCCCCGGCTTCCTGCGGGGTAGCCGTGCACTGCGGCGGGCGCATCCGCCCCTATGTCACGCCGTTTGTAAAGTCCCTTTGTGAACGGCCTCGCACGGCAGAGCCCTTATAAATTGGTGGAGCATCGGCGGGACCGGCGGGATGTCAGCGACAGAATTTGACCTTCGCGCGTTTCAACGCCAGGGTCGCGAGGACTCTGCCGATCGAGGGCCGGCCGGCGGGCATGTGTTTTGCTGCGACGACGATTTCCATGACCCTTCCCGAACGCCTCCAACGTACCTTGCATCGCCTCGGCACCGCCCTCGATCATCTCGAGGCGGCTGCGGCGCGCCGTGCGCAGGCGGATGCGGCGCGCGCCAACCTTGAGGACGAGTTTGCCGTCATGCAAGACGACCGAGCCCGGCTGGCCACGGAACTCGACGGGGCGCTCGCCCGGAGCCGGAACTTGGACAATGCCAACAGCGAGGTCGCGCACCGTCTCGAGCGGGCGAGCGCGACCGTGCGGGCCGTGCTGGCCGAGGTCGAGCCCGGATCAGCTCCGGCCGGTCCATCCTGAAAGGCGGGGCCGGAGCATGGCGCAGATCAACGTCCTCATTGCCGGCCGCACCTATCGCATGGCATGCAGCGATGGCGAAGAGGACCATCTCAAAGGGCTTGCGGCTCGCCTCGACAACAGGATCACGGAACTCAGGGGAGAATTCGGCGAAATCGGTGACAGCCGCATCACCGTGATGGCCGCCATCACCATGGCGGATCAGCTGTCCGAGGCCGAACGGCGGATCGCCGCGCTCGAGGCAGAACTCGACGGGCTGCGGGGCAACCAGGCAGGATATGACGCAAAATCGGCGGCTCTGGCGGAGTCGATCTCGGAGGCGCTGGGCGAAGCCGCGGGACGAATCGAGCGCATTGCGCACCGGCTCAATGCGACGACGCGGGAGTGAGCTCCGCACTCCGGGTTGCTCAGATCGACAACAGGCCAAGCGGCCCCTTGGGTCGGCGGAGGCGGGCAAACGGCAGCAGCAGACTTGCTTCCGCGGGCGGGCGGTTCGATAACCGGGGTGTGCTCCCCAAGGGTCGACTCATGTCCCACGCAACCGGAAACACTGTTATCGCGGTCGCGCTCGGGCTGGTGATGCTGGTGCTCTTCGCGGGCCTCGTCAACATGATGCGGGGCGGCAGTTCGAACACCTCGCAAAAGCTGATGCGCTGGCGCGTGGGGCTTCAGTTCCTGGCCATCCTGGTGGTCATTGTCGTGCTCTATTTCCGGGGATAGGCGGCGTGGTCGTTCTCAATCGTATTTATACCCGCACGGGCGATGATGGCACGACGGCCCTCGGCACAGGGGAGCGGCGCAAAAAGTCCGACGAGCGGATCGCCGCCTACGGCACGGTGGACGAAACCAACGCGGCGATCGGGCTGGCTCGGCTATCGACGGCGGCCGAGAGGCCCGAACTCGACGACATGCTCGGCCGCATCCAGAATGACCTCTTCGATCTCGGTGCCGATCTGGCCACCCCGGCCGCCGCCGACGAACCTGAAGGAACGGCGTTGCGCATCGTGCAGGCCCAGGTCGACCGGCTGGAACAGGAGATCGATCGGCTGAACGCGAGCTTGCAGCCCCTGCGGTCCTTCGTGCTTCCGGGCGGAACCCCGGCGGCGGCCGCGTTGCACCTGGCTCGCACGATTTGCCGCCGGGCGGAACGGCTGATGGTCGAGCTCGAGGAGAGCCGCGGCGAGGCGGTGAGCGCGCCGGCATTGGGCTACGTCAACCGCCTGTCCGACTTCCTTTTCGTCGCGTCACGGTATTGCAATCACCAACGCGACGGCGACGTGCTCTGGGTGCCGGGTAAGAACCGCTGAGCTCGGGCCCCGCTCGTTCGCCTCAACCGGGAACCAGCACCACGGCAGGCAGGATCGGGAACAGCCGATCCGCCGATAGACCCCCCTGCGACGCGAACCTCCGTCCCGTGAGGAGATCGGTCCAACTCCGTTCGACCAGCGAGGGGGTGAGAGCCAAGCCGGACCCTTGGTCGAAAGGCTGGGCTTCACGCCGGCCCGGGAAGAGGGCCACCGCGACCAACAGTGCCGCGTCGTCCCGCCGCCGCGCAAAGGCGCAGATCTCTGCCGAACGAGGCCCAAGCGCTACGATCGGCTCGTAGGCGCCCTCGGCGAACCATTGAGGGTTTTGGCTCCGCCAGGCCAAGATCGTCGACGTCACGGCGAGCTTGATGCGGCCGTCGTGCCACTCCCGGGCAAAACTTGCCATCGAGGTTTCTCGTTCGCGGGCCAGCGCCGTCTCAACTTCACCGAGGAGCCGCTGGCGGAGCCGGAAGTCCACTGGCCGGCGGTTGTCCGGATCGACCATGGACAGATCCCACAGTTCCGTTCCCTGGTAGACGTCCGGCATGCCCGGCATGGTGAGCTTCAGCACGGTCTGCACGATGCTGTTGGCCATGCCGAGCCGCGCGATTTTCGCAGCGAAAGGCCGGAAGGCCTGGAGAAAGCCTTCGGCGGGCTTTCCGGTCAAGGCCGCATCCACAAAAGCCAGGGTGGCGTTTTCGTAGGATTCGTCGGGCATGGCCCAGGTCGAATGCACCTTGGCTTCGCGCATCGCCTTGGTCATGGCGCCTTTCACCCGCTCGGCATAGGCCGCCACGGCCGGAGCCTCGGGCGCGGCCTCGCCGAGAAGCTCGATCGGCCAAGTGCCGACGAGCAACTGGAGCAGCGCATATTCGTCGTTGCGGTCGGGCGCAGCGTCGGGATCCGATCGCGGCCCGTCGAGACGCAAAAGCCGGCTCCAGGCCGAGACCTGTTCGGCCCATTCGTCCGGGATCTCGGACAGAACGGCCAGCCGGGCGCGGGCGTCTTCACCGCGCTTGGTGTCGTGAGTCGAGGTACCAAGCATGGCGGCAGGCCAGCGCTCCGCGCGCCGGCGATTGGCGGCGTGAAACGCGGCTATCGGCCGGCCGAACGTCGTCGGGTGTCCGCCGACCTCGTTCAGGGCGATGAAGCGGTTGTATCGATAAAAGGCCGTATCCTCGAGTCCCTTGGCCATCACCGGGCCGCTGTATTGCTGCACCTTCATGGCACAGCGAAGCACCGCATAACGGCTGAAACCGCTGCGCGGATGGGCCACCAGGTCACCGGTCAACAGCCGACCGAGGAAATCATAGACGCTGCCGTCGATCGAGCTCTCATTGGGACGTGCCGCCGCGATCGCATCCTCGAGCCGGCGCCGATCTTCCAAGGTCGGCGATCCTTCGTCGTCGAGATAGGTGCGGTATACCGGAAAGCAGGCGATGATCTCACGCAAGGCACGGCGCAGGACCGTCTGGGTGAAATCCTCGGTGGTTGGGGTCTGACGGGCGACCCGGGAAGCACTGCGGGCCAAGCGATCGAGTTCGCTCGCCATCTCGTTGTCCATGATGCGCTTTTTGCATTCGCGGAGGATTTTGGCGTAATTCACGGCCTCGCCGACAAAATCCGCATAGATGCGGGTAAAGGCGATCTCGGCCGTCTGATCGATCATCAATCCGAGGAGCAGATTGGCGACCTCGTAGCCGGTCGTGCCATCGATCGGCCAATCGGCGCGGAGCGCCTCGCCTTCGGCAAGGATTTTTTCGACAACCAGATAGAAGGGCTTGCCGCCCTGCTGCTCCGGGGCTTTGGTGCGCAGGCGTTCGAGATAGCCTTTCGGGTCGAACAGCCCGTCGACGTGATCGATCCTCAGCCCGTCGATCACGCCGTCCTGCATGAGACGGAAGACGAGCCCATGGGTATGGTCGAAGACTGCCGGAAGCTCCATGCGCAGGCCGGCCAGATCGTTGATGTTGAAGAAGCGGCGGTAGTTGATGTCGTCCGAGGCGACGCGGAAATGTGCGGCGCGCCAATGCTGCTGCCGGATCAAGGCGTCGAGCGGCTGCCAGGAATCGGCCTCGCCCACCTTTCCGGAGAAGCCCGCCACGGCAGACTCGAGTGAGTTGGCGACGCCCGGCTTCGCCCGAAAACTCCTGGCCAACTCCGCCTTCAGGGCCTCGGCGCGCTCGGGAACCTGCGGACGCCACGATGCCAGCCCGGCGAACTCGTCTCCCAGCCGTTCCAGCGTCGGATCGCCCGAGCCGAGGACGCGGTCATAGTTGAACGGGCAGATCGGCAGCTTGTGCGTGTCGTAGGCCCAGACCGCGAAGGATCCCGCATCTTGGTCGAACTTGAGGGCGAGCTTTCCCCCGAACAGTTCCGCGCCGTATAGGTCGCCGAGCAAAGGCACCAGCAATTTGTCGCGAAGGTATTGACGATCGCTTTCCCAATCGATGTCGAACCAGCCCGCATGCACCGAGTCCGGACCCCACTCCAGGACGTCCAGCCAGAACGGATTGTCGGCGCCGCCGACGCCAACGTGGTTCGGAACGAAATCGAGAATCTGACCGAGCCCGTGCTTTTCGAGCGCTGCATTCATTCGTGCGAACGCGGTCGTGTCGCCGAGCTCCGGGTTGAGCAAGTTGTGATCGACGATGTCGTAGCCATGCTGGCTGCCGGCACGGGCCTTCAGATAAGGCGAGGCGTAAAGGTGGCTCACGCCGAGCCGCGCCAAGTAAGGCGCGAGCTCAGCGGCGGCGTCGAAGCCAAACTCCGGCGTGAACTGCAAGCGATAGGTCGCGCGGGGGGTCACTTGGAGGTTCCTTCCTCGATGGACCAGCGAACCGTCCAGGGGCCCAGTCGGTCGTCGACGGCCTCGCCCTCCAGCCAGAGCAGGTCTCCCTTGGCGGTCGGGAACCCGGTCTGGGCCGCGGCTTTCAGGTTGGCCGCGAGCACGAGTTCCATGCCGCCTTCCGCCCGCCACCGCACCCCCACCGCGCTCCGGCCGATGACGGTGCGTGAACCGGCATGGCCGATCCCTGCGACGATGGGAGCGATCCGGTGCCGCCGGATCGCAAGCATGTTCCTGTACCAGGCAAGCGCGGATCGGTGCGGCTCCGCGTCCGCCTTCTCCCAGTCCAGTCTGGCCGAGGCGAAGGTGGCATCGGCCAGAGGGTCGGGGATGCGCTCCCGCATCGCCGGGTCCCGGAATTCCGGAAACCGGGCGAATTCCTCCCGGCGGCCCTGTCGCACGGCATCGGCGAGCTCGCCCCTGAAGTCGCAGAAGAACGGGAAAGGCCGGCAGGACGCCCATTCCTCGCCCATGAACAGCATCGGGATCTGCGGGAGCAGGAGGTAGGTGGCGGCGATGGCCCGCACGGCTTCGGGCGGTGCGAAAGTATTGATCCGATCGCCGAATGCTCGGTTGCCGATCTGGTCGTGATTCTGAATGAACGCCACGAAGGCGTCGGGCGGCAGCGACGCGCTCGGCTCGCCCCGCTGCCGGTTGCGATAGGGCATCACCTCGCCCTGGAACGCGAAACCTTCCGCGAGCGCCCGCCCGAGCTTTGCCGTGTCGCCCAGATAGTCGGCGTAATATCCTTTGTCCTCGCCCGAGGCTGCGACATGCAGCACATGATGGACGTCGTCGTTCCATTGGGCGGTATATCGCTCCGGTCGGCCCCGATCCGAGCGAACGAGGCGGCTTGCCACATTGTCCTCGTTCTCGAGAATGAGGTGGCACGGCCGGTCCGACGTAGCGGCTCTGACGCGCTTGACCAGTTCCTGCAGGAGGTCGGGTTTGCTGTCGTCGATGATGGCGTGGACCGCATCGAGGCGCAGCCCATCCAGATGGAATTCCTCGATCCAGTAAAGCGCATTGTGAATGGCGAAATCCCGCACCGCGCGGCGGTGGCGGCCGTCATAGTTGATAGCCGCGCCCCACGGCGTCTTGTGGCGCTCGGTGAAGAAGTCCGGCGCGTAACTCGACAGGTAGTTCCCGTCCGGCCCGAAGTGATTGTAGACGACGTCGAGGATCACCGAGATGGAGCGAGCATGCGCCGCATCGATGAAGGCCTTGAAGTCCTCCGGACGGCCGTAGGAGGCGTCCGGAGCGTAAGGCAGAACGCCGTCGTAGCCCCAGTTGCGACGGCCCGGAAAGTCCGCCACGGGCATGATCTCGACGGCGTTCACCCCGAGCCCAACCAGATGGTCGAGCTTGCCGGTCGCGGCCTTGAACGTACCCTCCGGCGTGAACGCGCCGAGATGAAGCTCGTAGACGACGGCTTCGTGCCAGGGCCGCCCGGCCCAGTCGCCATCGCTCCAGCCGTAGGCGGCGGGGTCGATGACCTCGCTCGGCCCGTGGACGTCGTCAGGCTGAAATCGTGATGCCGGATCGGGCACGCGGGCGCCGCCCGGCAGACCGAAGCTGTAGCGCGTGCCCGGCCGGGCCTCTTGCACCACGAGCTCATGCCAGCCGTCGGACAAGGGCGACATGGCGCGAGGACCCTGTTCGTCGATCAGAAGCTTGGCCTCGGCGACTGCCGGAGCCCAAAGGCGGAATCGGGTTCCCAGGCCTGGCGCCCACTGGGCGCCAAATGGCATCGAATGAGCACGCCGAATGGAGTCGACAACGCCGCCCGAGGGGCGGGTCATTCCCGATCCTGTGCGGCGGCATCGACGTCGGACTGCGACGCCGGGTGCCGAGTCACGAGTCGCAGCAGCGAGCGCGGAGGGATCGGACAGATGTCGCCCACATCGAAGTCCTTCTCGGGCCTCTCGGCATCGGCGGTATCGATCAGGCGCGACCATCCGATGCCGTCCGCGCATTCCGGCATCGTGAAGGCGATGGCATCGCGGGCGGCGTTGATAACGAGCATCAGGGTCGAATGGTCTCCCGCCTGGGGAACCGAGTTCACCTGGGCTCGGCCGTCCATCAACATCCCGATGCAGCGCATGGCGGCGTCGCTCCAATCCGCCGGCTCGGCTTCAAGACCGTCCGATTTGACCCAGGTCACGTCCTTGACACCGTAAGCGTCGTCGAACTTGCCCGTATAGAAGCGATGGCGCCGGAGCACCGGATACTTGTGCCGGATTTCCAGCAGCTTCTTCGTGAAAGCCAGAAGGATCTGCCCCTCTTCGTCGACGTTCCAGTCGACCCAGCTGGTTTCGTTGTCCTGGCAATACGCGTTGTTGTTGCCGTTCTGGGTGCGGCCGAATTCATCGCCCGCTACGATCGTCGGCGTCCCTTGCGAAAGCAGCAGCGTCGCCATGAGATTGCGCATCTGCTTGGCGCGGAGCGTTTTGATGGTGCGGTTGTCGGTCGGCCCTTCGACGCCGCAGTTCCAGGAGCGGTTGTCGCTGTTGCCGTCCTGGTTGTCCTCGCCGTTCGCCTCGTTGTGTTTCTCGTTGTACGTGACCACGTCTCGCAGCGTGAAACCATCATGAGCCGTGATGAGGTTGACGCAACACCAGGGTCGACGGCCCGCGTGGTTGAACGTGTCCTCCGAAGCGCAAAGCCGAGGCGAGATCGTGCTGACGGGCGCGGCACCGCGCCAGAAATCGCGAACGTCGTCGCGGAACTTGTCGTTCCATTCGGCCCAGCCGGGCGGAAAATTGCCGACCTGATAGCCGCCCGGGCCGATGTCCCACGGCTCGGCGATCATCTTAACGCCGCTGAGCACCGGATCGAACAGGCAGGTCTGCAGGAAGGCGCTGCGTCGGTCGAAGCCGTAGGGACCACGCGCCAGGGTGCAGGCAAGATCGAAGCGGAAACCATCGATGTGCATCTCCTGCACCCAGTAGCGGAGCGACTCAAAAACCATCTGCATCACGTGCGGATGGTGCAGGTTCAACGTATTCCCGGTTCCGGTGTCGTTGATGTAGTAGCGCTTCTGATCGGGAATCAGCTGATAATACGAAGCATTGTCGATGCCCTTGAACGACAGGGTAGGACCCTTCTCGTTGCCTTCGGCCGTGTGGTTGAACACGACGTCCAGGATCACCTCGAGCCCAGCTTCGTGAAAGCGGGCCACCATGTCCTTGAATTCCTGGGCGCTGTCGAGGGGATCGACCGCATATCGCGGCTCCGGCGCGAAGAAGCCGATCGTGTTGTAGCCCCAGTAGTTCAATAGGCCCTTGTCGATCAAAAACTTGTCGGTGACGTAGGTATGCACCGGCAGAAGCTCGACGGCCGTCACCCCGAGGTCCTTGATGCGGCGGATCACCTCGGGCATGGCGAGACCCGCATAAGTGCCCCGCTGTGCTTCCGGCACATCCGGATGCAGCTTCGTGTAGCCGCGGACATGGGCTTCATAAATGACGGTGTTCGACCACAGGTGCTTAGGCCGCGCGATCTGCCGGATGCCCGGCTTATGCGGATCGGCAACGACGGACTTCGGCATGTAGGGCGCGCTGTCGCGCTCGTCGAAGGTGGTGTCGTCGCCGCTCTCAATCTGATAGCCGAACACCGCGGGATCCCACCGGAGTTCGCCACTATGGGCGCGGGCGTAGGGATCGAGCAGCAGCTTGTTGGGATTGAAGCGATGGCCCTCGTCTGGCTCGTAGGGGCCGTGAACGCGAAACCCGTAGAGAGTGCCGGGCTTCAGGTCAGGCAGATAGGCGTGGAAGATCTGGTCGGTGTACTCGGGCAGGACGACGCGCTCGACTTCGCGCGCGCCCTCTCCGTCGAAAAGGCACAGCTCCACCTTGGTGGCATGGGCGGAAAACAGAGTGAAATTTGTGCCCCTGCCGTCCCATAGGGCGCCGCGCGGGTGCGGCGACCCTGCCTGCAGGAGCCGCTGCCGTACGATCTGGTTCATACTCGTCCTCGGAAAAACATCATGTACTGCCGCTCCCGAACGGATTAATCCGTTGCAGGTTCGGGCGCTTCGCCACAAATAGGTCGAAATCGGGCTGGCATCCACGGGTACTGCTGCGGGCCCTGGGGACGAAGGACCACGGAACCATGAAATGGGCCGCTCCCTCGGACGTTGGCCGGCGTGCTCTGCCGCAGGATGGCCCGAACCCGGTCAACGCGTTGACTCGGCCTCCGACCGCCTTTACCACTGCGCGCCGCTTGCAAGCGGTTTGCCTCCGAACCCCTGGATATCGCTACCGATGAAGATCCTCGTCCCCGTCAAGCGCGTGGTCGATTACAACGTCAAGATCCGCGTCAAGCCGGACGGCACAGGGGTCGATCTCGCCAACGTGAAGATGGCCATGAACCCCTTCGACGAAATCGCCGTGGAGGAAGCCCTTCGTCAGAAGGAGGCCGGCAAGGCCACCGAGGTGATCGTGGTCACGATCGGCCCCGCGCAGGCCACCGAGACCCTCCGGACAGGGCTTGCCATGGGGGCTGACCGCGGCATCCACGTGAAGGTCGAAGGGATCGTCGAGCCTCTAGCCGTCGCCAAGATCCTGGCCGGGGTCTGCAAGGAGGTCGAACCCGGCCTCGTCATCATGGGCAAACAGGCCATCGACGACGATTGCAACCAGACCGGCCAGATGCTGGCTGCACTGAACGGGTGGGGGCAGGGGACCTTCGCGTCCAAGCTCGTGATCGGCGACGGCGAGGCCGAGGTGACGCGAGAGGTCGACGGCGGCCTGCAGACCGTGGCGCTCAAGTTGCCGGCGATCGTCACCACCGACCTGCGCCTGAACGAGCCGCGCTACGCCAGCCTGCCCAACATCATGAAAGCCAAGAAGAAGCCGATTGAAGAAAAGTCGCCGGCCGATTACGCCGTCGATGTGACACCGCGCCTGAAAGTGCTGAAAACCGTCGAGCCGCCGGGCCGCAAAGCGGGCACCAAGGTTGGTTCCGTGGCCGAGCTGGTCGGCAAATTGCGCGAGGCGGGAGTGATCCAATGACGACGCTGCTTTTGGCCGAGCAGAAAGCGGGCGTGTTGAACGAGGTGACGGCCCGGGCGCTGACCGCCGCCAAAACGCTGGGAGCTCCGGTGCACGTGCTGGTCATCGGGCAAGGTGCCGAGGCAGCCGCGGCGGCGGCCGCGCAGCTCGACGGTGTCGAAAAGGTCCATGTCGCGAGAGGCGCCTCGCTCGACCATGAGCTCGCCGAGCCGGCGGCGGCGTTGTTGGCCATGTTGGGCCATAGCCATTCCGTGATCATCGCGCCGGCCACCGCCAACGCCAAGAACATCATGCCCCGCGTTGCCGCGAGTCTCGACGTGATGCAGGTGTCGGAAATCATCAAGGTCGTGTCTCCCGATACGTTCGAGCGGCCGATCTACGCGGGCAATGCGGTCCAGACCGTGCAATCTGCGGATCCGATCAAGGTCATAACAGTGCGAACGGCGGCCTTTCCGGCCACCGGCCAAGGGTCGACCAGCGCGCCGATCGAGTGGGTCGACGTCGCCGCCGATCCGGCGCTGTCAAGCTTCAAGAGCGAAGCGCTGGCGCGTTCCGAACGTCCGGAATTGACGTCGGCCAAGATCATCGTGTCGGGTGGCCGCGCCATGGCCAAGGCCGAGCACTTCAAGACCTACATCGAACCGATTGCGGACAAGCTCGGGGCCGCCATGGGCGCCTCGCGGGCCGCGGTCGATGCGGGGCTGGCGCCCAATGATTGGCAGGTGGGCCAGACCGGCAAGGTGGTGGCGCCCGACCTCTATATCGCGGTCGGCATTTCGGGCGCCATCCAGCATCTCGCGGGCATGAAGGACTCCAAGATCATCGTGGCCATCAATAAGGATGAAGAAGCCCCGATCTTCCAGATCGCGGACTTCGGCCTGGTTGCCGATCTTTTCATCGCCTTGCCCGAACTGGACCGCGAACTCGGCAAGAGCAAGTAGCGGCATGCGGTTTTCGTGCGGTCGGAACGGAAGCCAAAATGGTCCGGGTCAGGAGGCGAGTTCGGGAAGCGGTGCGCGCCCCGTTCGCTGCCCAGTCAATTTCCAAGCCGGTCGCGGAGGGCACCATGAGCGAAGAGATTGAGAAGCTCGGCGTGATCGGCGCGGGGCAGATGGGCAGCGGCATCGCCCACGTGGCGGCCTTGGCCGGCTTCGACGTGGTGCTCAACGACCTGTCCGAAGAACGGCTGAGGGCCGGGCTCGCCACCATCAACGGCACCATGACCCGCCAGGTAAAGCGCGGCCAGATCGAGGAGGCCGATCGCACGACGGCGCTCGCCCGAATCAGCACCTCGCGAGACTACAGCGGGTTTGCCGAGTGCGACCTCGTGATCGAGGCCGCGACCGAAAACGAAGGCGTGAAGCGCAAGATATTTTCCGAGCTCTGCGCGTCCCTGAAACCCGAAGCGCTGGTGGCTTCCAACACCTCCTCGATCTCGATCACCCGGCTCGCGTCGGTGACCGACCGTCCTGAGCGGTTCATCGGCATTCATTTCATGAATCCCGTGCCGCGCATGCAACTCGTGGAACTGATCCGCGGCATCCAGACCGACTCCGACACCTTCGAGGCCGCCAAGAGGTTCATCGAGCGCCTCGGCAAGACGCCAACCGTTTCGGAGGATTTCCCCGCCTTCATCGTCAATCGCATCCTGCTGCCGATGATCAACGAGGCCGTGTATACGCTGCACGAGGGAATCGGCACGGTCGAGGCCATCGACACCGCCATGCGGCTGGGAGCCAATCATCCCATGGGCCCATTGCAACTCGCCGACTTCATCGGACTGGATACCTGCCTGGCCGTGATGCAGGTTCTGCACGAAGGCTTGGCCGATTCGAAATACCGGCCGTGTCCGCTGCTGGTGAAATACGTCGAGGCGGGCTGGCTCGGCCGCAAGACGCAGCGTGGCTTCTACGATTATCGGGGCGAGACTCCCGTCCCAACACGCTGAGCATCGGCGCGCCGAGCGATTGCCTGTGAGCGGGGCCTGGGGGGCCTTCACAATGTCGTCATCGCCCATATAGACTGTGCGGGTGGTAGCCCCGGGTGGGCCGGGGCGTCAGCAAAAGGCGCTGCATTGACGGTTCACGTTATGAACGTCTCGCCCGAGGCTTGTCCCGCCCTCGTTCTGAATGCGGATTTTCGGCCTTTGAGCTATTACCCGCTATCGCTCTGGTCGTGGCAGGATGCGATAAAGGCAGTGTTTCTGGATCGCGTGAACATCGTGTCGGAATATGACAGGACGGTGCGCAGCCCCAGCTTCGAAATGCGCCTGCCCTCCGTGGTGTCGCTCAAGACCTACATCAAGCCGTCCCGGCATCCCGCCTTTACACGGTTCAACGTGTTCCTGCGCGACCGCTTCACCTGCCAATACTGCGGGATACGCGACGATCTGACCTTCGACCACGTGGTCCCGCGCTCCCGCGGGGGCTCGACCACGTGGGAAAACGTCGTCGCGGCATGTTCGGGCTGCAACCTGCGCAAGGGCGACAAGATGCCGGGTGAGGCCAAGATGGCACCGGCGACCGCACCATACCAGCCAACCGTGCACGACCTGCACCATAACGGCCGCATGTTTCCGCCGAACTTCCTGCACGATTCCTGGCTCGACTACTTGTACTGGGACTCGGTGCTGGAGCCGTAGAGGGACGGTGTGACGCGGGTGCGAGACGCCAGCCCGCAGGGCTCCAGATGCCACGCCATCATCGCCTTCGCGTCAGGAGGGCGCCAGATATTGGACTCAGCCCCCTTGCTTGCCGCGCGACTTGCGACCTCAAGGTCGACTGCAAATTTGCTTTGATGATGGCGCTACCCTGCTTGGCGCGAATAGCCGACTCCAGAGGCCCGCCGCATCCTGCGCAAACTCGAGTTTCACCACACCCCAAAGCACGCGAGCTGGCTCAACATTGTGGAGATCGAAATTGGCGTCCTACGAGGCCAATGTCTCCACCGTCGCATCGGCGACCGCGCCATACTGGAGCGCGAGATCATCGCGTGGGAACGACGACGCAATCTTCACTGCGCCGCGGCAAACAAGTGGGCTGGCCATAATCTCATAAAGCGTAGGGCAAAAAACTTAATATAAGATATTTTCTCTATGCTGTCTCGGTAGTTAGGATGAAGAATATATCCCGACAAGACGAAGACTTGCTGAGCAAGCGCGAACGAAGGGTGTTCTCCAACTGATGACAGCCACAGCCCCCATCCGCGCAGATGGTGAACAATTATGCCGCCGCCGCGAAGAAACGGAGCGAGGTTAGAGTGTCGACACGGCCTCGCCGCTCGGGCTCTTCATATGCCTTATAGGACCGTGAGGTCGGCGCAGAATGTAAGGACAACGCCTAGGTAACCGGACATGCCTGAAAAGCGGAGTAGCGCGGGTGCAGATTTGTCGGCCCTCGATGGGCAGGTTCGACAGGTTCGACAGCACACCGACTCAAACAAGAGCGCCGGACCCGACGTCAATTGGCGCTGCCCCACTCGCGGACATCCACGAACCGGCCCGCGATGGCCGCCGCAGCCGCCATGGGGGGGGACACCAGGTGGCTTCGTCCCTTGTAGCCTTGACGGCCTTCGAAATTGCGGTTCGAGGTCGAAGCGCAACGCTCTCCCGGCCGGAGCTTGTCGGGGTTCATGGCCAGGCACATCGAGCAGCCCGGTTCGCGCCAGTCGAAACCGGCCGTCTTGAAGATCCGATCCAGCCCTTCCGCCTCGGCTTGCATCTTAACGAGGCCGGAGCCCGGCACGATCATCGCGCTGACAGTCGAAGCGACCCGTTTGCCCTCGACGATCTTAGCCACCTGACGCAGGTCTTCGATCCGTCCGTTGGTGCACGAGCCGATGAAGACGCGGTCGATCGCGATATCCGTGATCTTCTCGCCGCCGTTCAGCCCCATGTAGTGCAGAGCCTGCTCGAGCGAGGCGCGCTTGTCCTGGCTCGTCGCATCCTCCGGCCGGGGAACGGTGCCGAGGACCGATGCGACATCCTGCGGACTCGTTCCCCACGACACGATCGGCGGCAGTTTCCCAGCGTCGAGGCGGACGATGCGGTCGAAATGCGCACCGACGTCGGTGTGCAGCGTCCGCCAATAGTCGACCGCCCGGGTCCAAAGATCTCCCTTGGGGCTCTTCGGCCGGTCTTTCAGGTAGGCGAAAGTCTTCTCGTCCGGCGCCATCATGCCGGCGCGGGCGCCGCCCTCGATCGACATATTGCAGATGGTCATGCGACCTTCCAGCGACAGGACGCGGATCGCTTCACCCGCATATTCGATGACATGGCCGGTACCGCCGGCCGTGCCGATCTCGCCGATGATGGCCAGGATGATGTCCTTGGCGGTGACCCCGTTGGGAAGGGTGCCGTCCACCTGGACCAGCATGTTCTTCGCCTTGCCCTGGATCAGCGTCTGCGTGGCGAGCACGTGCTCGACCTCCGAAGTGCCGATGCCGAAAGCCAGCGCGCCCATTGCGCCATGCGTCGAGGTGTGGCTGTCGCCGCACACGATCGTCATGCCGGGCAGGGTGAGACCCTGCTCGGGGCCGATCACGTGCACGATGCCGCGGCGCGGATCGTCCATGCCGAAGTAAGGGACATTGAATTCGGCGACGTTTTTCTCGAGCGTCTCGACCTGGATGCGCGACTCCTCGTCCATCGGACCGGCCGTGGTCGGCGTATTGTGGTCGGCGACGGCGATGGTGGCGTCCGGACGGCGAAGCTGCCGGCCGGCCATGCGCAGGCCTTCAAAGGCCTGCGGACTGGTCACCTCGTGGACGAGGTGGCGGTCGATATAGAGCACGCACGTGCCGTCGTCCTGACGATGGACGACGTGGTTGTCCCAGATCTTCTCGAACAACGTCCGCGGCGGAGGAGGCGGTGGGGGCGTAGCCGATTTCTTGCGAAACGCCATGGTGCGCCTACTTCTTTCCGCCGCCCTTGGCGTTGCGGACGGACTTCTCTTCCTTGGGCTTTTCCTTCTTGAGCTTCTCGCGGCGCGGACGCTTGAGAGCCTCCTCGGCCTGCGTGGCGAGCAGCTCGCGCTGGGCGTCGGTGTCTTCGGCGATGCGGCTCGCCTTGCCGCGCAGGTCGCGCAGGTAATAGAGCTTGGCGCGGCGCACGACGCCCTTACGGACGACTTCGATTTCCCAGATGCTCGGGCCATAGAGCGGGAACACGCGCTCCACGCCTTCACCAAAGCTGATCTTGCGCACGGTGAACGCGGAGTTCACGCCGGCGTTCTTGCGGGCGATGCAGAGGCCTTCGTAGACCTGAAGACGCTCGCGGGCGCCTTCCTGCACCTTGACGTGCACCTTGAGGGTGTCGCCAGCCTCGAAGTACGGCACCGGCCGCTCGGCCTGCACCTTGTCGATCGTCGCTTGGCCGATCGCGTCGAGAATGTCCATCATATCCATCCTTTCACTTAATCTTCAATCTTCGTTCGTCTCCGCGGTCCGCCGGCGCTCCCACAGATCGGGTCGCCGCCGCCGCGTAATCTCTTCCCGCTGCCTCATCCGCCAGTCCGCGACCTTGCCGTGATGGCCGGAGAGAAGGACGTCCGGCACGCGCCGTTCGGTTCCGTCAGGGCCGGCCCAGGTCGCGGGCCGCGTGTAGTGCGGGTACTCCAG